>JAMOMD010000154.1 GCA_027068725.1 Thermoproteales archaeon
TGGAACATTGGGATACGCGTGCTCGCCTACAACACCACTAGGTGGGGAGGCACCGTATACGCGCTTGTTTACTGAGACTATTGCGAATGTTCTAGCAACAACTTTGAGACGCTCCTTGACTGGACAAGTCGGGAGACCACAGAGATGCTTGAAGGTCTTACATCTGTAACATAGCTCAGGTCTTATCTTGACGTGAGGCATCTGCAGCTACTGTGTGACTACGTTGAGCTAGGTAATATACCTCACACAGAACTTCACTATACAACATACCAGTGATTTACTATCGGCACAAGAATTGGTACACCACAATCTGAGATAACTATATCCCCAGTAACGTAGTAGTGCACAGGTACAAGTAGTTTAGCACCTGCCTTTTTAGCAAGCTCAACAGCATCTTTAGTACATGAGTGACCGAACATTCTAGCCTCCTCGCTTAAGCAACTTGTCTCACATATGAGTACGTCTGTTCCCTGTGCGAGCTTCACAATTTCCTCACAAGGTGCCGTATCGCCTGTGTACGTGATAGATTTTCCACTACTTAGCTCGGTGATCCTGAATGCGAGACACTCAACCGTGTGCCTAGTCAGGATAGCGCGTATTTCGCATACGTCGTCTCTGTACACTACGCACGGATCTCTGACGTTCGACATGGCAATAGGTACATACTCCACAACTTTGTTCTCGTGCTTCTCTATCCTTGTTGCACGTAGTAGTAATCTAAGATCCTCAATTACTGACTCAAGTGCGAGTACTCTAACCTTCTTCCTGACGTTTAGGTGACTTAGCCATATTACTAATGTTGGGAAGCCGAGCGCATGATCACCGTGAGAGTGTGTTACTAGTACAAGATCTATCTTTTCTAAATCTATTCCAAGTCTCTGTATCCTGCGTACACAGTACTCGCTAGGGTCTATCAATATGAGTTTATTAGAAACTTCAACAAGTATGGAAATAAAGTCTAGGTGAGGTGGAGAAATCCAGCCTCCTGTTCCAAGTAGGAGGAATTTCATGTAGCTTACAGTGCTTCAAGACACTGTAATGTTCTACGTCTAGCCTCGTACACTTCCTGCAACTTGTCAAGTAGCTGTCTAGTTGTTCTACTCAGAAGAAACTCTCTTGCTCTCTCGCGCGCATTCTTGCTAAGTCTCTCACGCTCTTCGGGATGGTCAAGTAGGTACTCGATGTACTTGGCTGCTGTGTCGATGTCCTCTGGACCATTTACGTGATATCCATCTATGCCGTGTCTTACGACCCACTTCTGACCATATACACCTGATGTTATTACAGGAACACCACCATACATGAACTCGATCTGCGTGAGACCAAGTGCCTCCATCCTGCTCATGATGATGTTCACGTAGCTCTCTTTGATTAGTCTGATCTTGTCCTCGTGCGAGAGCTCTCCCGTCAGTGTCACATTGTTGAGATCCTTCACTTCTTCGAGAACATCTTTCCACTGATCACCTGGCTTTCCAGCTATGACAAAGTGCACATCTTTTCTATGCCTGAGCTTGCGTGCTATCTTAGCTACTGCTAGCGGGTTCTTCCTCTTCTCTACTGTGCCGAGGTAGGATACAAGCTTCACATCTTCAGGAATGTTGTACTTCTTCCTGAAGTCCTTAGAGTCAATCTTGTCGAAATCTGCGAATTCGTCATCATCTATTCCACATGGGTACACGTAGATCTGCTCAGGCTTTGCTCCCATCATTATCATGTCCATTGCCTCGATTGGTGTGACACAGAGAACGAGGTCTGCTACTGAGAATATTAGTGGGAAGTAGAGCTTATTCCAGGATATTCTGTACGCACGCTCTATAGGCTCGTAGTGCTGTGGGTCAGGTGGCTGGTAGTGACTCATGTGGCAGAACACTATGTCCTGACAGTCTGCTCCAAGTATTGTGCCAGTCCTGATCCAGAGAACAAATTTTGACACGTCCTCTGGTCCATTCCATAGTGTTGAGTGTGTTATTAGTACATTGAGTCCAAAGTCTGAGACTATCTTCCGAAGAGTAGCGACAAAGTCTCGGAACATTATTCTTCTCGGAGGCCAGGTAGCTGTATACGAGGCTACTCGTATCGTAGGAAGACCAATGTAGGGATCCTTCTCGAGGTAGAGGTAGGGCTTGCCGTTGAAGTCCTTTTCAGAGAACACTTCCTGATTGTCATGATACGTGCTAGTAATTAGATAAGCATCATGCCCAAGCTTTCGGAACCACTTGACCATACGCTGAGCAGCCAGCTCCTGACCCTTGGAGTTGCTGGTCTGGTACATGATGACGCCAATGGAGAGGCGCATAAGCTTATGGTCACATGATTAGAAGACCCCTTATATCCGATTACCTTTGATACTGTATGGAAACATTTCAGATCTGTAACATTTGTCTCTTCCTCATCATCAACTGATGCGAATGCGCTAGTCATGTTGCTGATCTGTGTGCACTTATGTCAGCGCTACATGTTTCTAGATGGAAACAGTGAGTGCCTTATAACCTCTCTGGACTCGGTCATTATTGATCTGAGTTGCCTCTCCGCGTTGATGATCTTCCAATAGATGACAGACTGAAGAAGATCATAATAGAGCGCAAGGGAATAAGAGAGCTCTATCCTCCACAAGAGGAGGCTATAAGAGCAGGCCTCCTGAATGGTCAGAACCTAGTTCTCGCAACATCAACAGCCACAGGCAAGACCTTTCTTGCAGAGCTCGCACTCGTGAACCATGTCCTGAAGAGGAAGAGCAAGGCCATACTCCTTGTTCCACTTAAGGCTCTAGCATACGAGAAGGCTCAGGATCTCGAGCTATACAAGCCTCTTGGAATAAAGATTGCTGTAACAACAGGCGAGTACGATTCACAGGACCAGTGGCTAGAGCAGTACGACATCATTGTTGCTACTTACGAGAAGTTTGATAGTCTACTTAGACATAGAGCAAGATGGCTTACTCGCGTTGGCTTGCTTGTCATAGACGAGATACATTATATATCCGATGAGAAGCGTGGCCCCATAATCGAGTCGATAATCGCGAAGTTGAGAATGCTGAAGCTTAGTGTACAGATAGTTGCTCTAAGCGCCACAATCGAGAATGCTGAGGAGATTGCTGAGTGGCTTAATGCAAAATTAGTAAAGTCTAGTTGGAGACCTGTCAAACTTCGTGAAGGAGTTTATTTTGACGGAAAGATAATATATGCAGATGGAGAGGAGAGACACGTCCGTAAGCTGAAGGATCCTGTAATAGATCTTGTTATTGATTGCTTAGAGGAAGATGGTCAGGTTCTAATATTTACAAACTCTAGAAGTAATACAGTCAAGCTAGCTAACTCTATTGCACAGTTCATTGCTAACTACGGTAAGAAACTTGTTGATCCCTCAGAACTTCAGAATGTCTGTACAAAGATTGAGGAATCCTCATCCTCGAAGCTTATTGCTGAGGAGCTTAGGAGAGTCGTCAGGTACGGTGTCGCATTTCATCATGCTGGTCTAGAACATGAGGTTAGGAGAATACTCGAGGATGCGTATAGGGAACGAAAGATAAAGGTTGTAGTAGCTACAACAACGCTCGCAGCTGGCGTTAACCTGCCTGCACGTCGTGTAATTATACACGAGTACAGGAGGTACGAGCCAGGTGTTGGGTACGAGCCTATTCCTGTAGCAGAGTACAAGCAGATGGCTGGAAGAGCGGGAAGACCTAGACTTGATCCCTATGGTGAGGCTATTCTCATTGCACGACGTGAAAATGAGGTTGAGTACCTGATGGACTTTTACATTAGGGCAAGCCCAGAGCCAGTAGTCTCAAAGTTCCTTCATGATAAGAATTTGTACACTCACATACTTGCAGCAGTAGCAAGCGGCTACGCTAACACTGTTGATCAGCTCGTCGAGTTTGTACAGAATACTCTCGCATTCCGACAGCGACCTACGGCAAGTTCACTATACGCGAAGCTTCTCAGAGACAAGATTGTTCATGTTGTAAAGTTTCTCGAACAGAGCGGTTTTGTCATTGCTAGCGAGAATGGTGAAGTAAGAGCAACAAAGCTTGGCTATGCCGTGAACATAAACTACATAGATCCTCTGACTGCAAGCACGTACATAAAGGGTCTTCTCGCAAAACCGAGAGAACAGGCAAGCGACATTGCGTACCTGTGCCTGCTAGTGAAGTCGAGTGAGGTGCCTAAACTACGTGTGAAGAGAGGGGAAGCTGAAAGATACTTAGGAGTTTTAAAATCGATATTTAACGAACTTCTACTCAAGCCTACGGACAGTGTTGATGAGCTAGAAGAGCTAAGTGAGATGGAGCTTGTGAGTCTTCTTGAGGAAATTAAGACAGCATGCATGTTGTATGACTGGATAAACGAGTCTCCTGAAGATACGCTTGTCATGAAGTATGAAGTTGGCCCTGGAGACCTCAGGATGTATGCGGACACGCTCGAGTGGCTATGTCACGCCTTGGCACAGCTTGCAGCCGCGCTTGATCTTCAGGAGCATGTAACTGCGCTAGAGATACTGAAATGGAGACTTAGGTATGGTGTCAAGACAGAGCTTGTTGAGCTTGTGCAGGTTGAGGGTGTTGGTAGAGCAAGAGCGAGAGCACTCTACGATGCTGGATTCAGGACAATAGAAGATCTAGCAAGAGCTACTCCCCAGCAGCTGACACGTGTTAAGGGTATTGGCGAGAAGCTTGCAAAGATAATTATCGAATCTGCAAGAGAGAAGCTACAGCGTGGTGATTACGTTAAGGTAAGCAAGGTGACAAGTAGAAGAGAGGAAGAGCTCAGAAGCAGAATTACGCAAGTACAGTCACAGCCTAGGCAGAAGTCTATTCTCGACTACTTCAAGTAGTTACAAAGGCTTAAGTTTACTCGAAAGATTTTGCTGAAGTGACAGCATTCGACAAGGTCTGCTTCATAGCTATACCACACTATGATAGTATTGAGTTTCCTTACATAGTTAAGAGTAGGCCAAAAGTTTCTCAGTATGTAGAATCTATAAGAAATACCAAGACTTTTGAAAGTCTTCTAAAACAGGGAAGACTTGAAATTAGGGAAGTAACCGAGCTGAAGCAGGTTGAGAATCTTGATAAGTATATAAGAGAAGAATATACGAAAGTTCATAGTGAACAGCTTTACCTTTCTATAAGAAGCCAGCCAACGTTTAGACCTCTAATGCACATGTTTCTGACTCTTGCTGATGCTATGATAGATGCCTGTAAGGAAGGGTACATTCCAGTTGCTCCATGTCTTCCTCCTGATTTATGGGCTGGCAAAACGTTCGTCAGAAGGTGTAGCATATTCTCACTCTGCGTATACCTAGCCAAGAGACTTGGTGGAAAAACAGCAATTGTCTCACTCGATGTGCACTATGGATTTGGAATTCAGGACATACTTGAGTATGAGGAGACAGGTGGAGAAGAGGTAAGTGAGGAGGAAGCCGCAGCAGAAGAGGAGAGTGTAGAGGAGGGGGAGGAAGTAGAGGAAGAAGGTGCAGAGACTGAGGCTGTACCTGCAAAGAGTAGGATATTCTATCTAGCTGTCTGTAGTATGGGTGAAGTTGAGTCGCGAATATTTAGGAAGGCTAAGAAGAGGAAGTGGCTGTTTCTTCCTGTTGTTGTTCCTCCCGGTGTTAGAGATGATGTGTATATTCGCGTTTTGGATTATGCATTGAGAATTGTCAGAGCTTACGAACCTGAGAATGTTATTGTACTACTTGGCCTCGACATGTATAGAGAAGATGTTGTAGGAGAGTTTGTACTTTCATGTGATGCGTTTTATGATATTGGTCAGCTTATATCATTTCTAACGCAGGCAATATACATTAAGAATCTCATGGTGTTAATCGAGTGCGTATCTACTAGAGAATCTATACAAAAACCATTTCCAAACTTCATAGCTGGTCTTCTTGGAGCTGAGAAGCCCTACTATGACCCCATCAGGAAGGAGAGCACACAAGCTGTGAAGGATCTCACTAGAGAAAGCATGGAGAAACTGAGAAGGCTACTAATTAAGCATTGGAAAGTTAAAGTACCTGCACGTATTCGCTCATGATACTCCATAACCTGTCTCTGTACTCTCTTGCTCTTTCCTGAGGATTCTCCGAGTACACTATATCTCTACCAACATTAACAAGCACAAGACCAGGCAATGCTGCACGCAGCTTATCTATGGAGCCTCCCTGAAAACCTACACCAACAAGAAATAGAACCCTCTCTTGACCAACTATTCTACGTATATTACGAATATCTTCTTCCGTTACGTGACCAGTAGTACCTACAACACATCCATCAGCATCACTCAACCTCACATCTTCGGCAATTATCTCATATAGATGCTTATTATCAACCCTTGTTTTAAAGTACTTCACAGCTTCTGGATTTGACATTAAAGTCAGCACGAGAGTCCCAATATTATACTCCTTACATATCTTACAAATTTTATCTAAATTACCTGGCAGTGGATTAACTGTAACACATTTGAACCCTGATAAGTAAATCCAACGCAGACCAATGCTAACTGTATCTGTTATATCATTAATCTTACAGTCCAGTATTGGTACTAAACCTCTCGATAGTATGTAGTTCGATATGTAGACTAGATCTCTTAAATCAAGTGGAAGAACATACCATAAATTTATTTTAACAGCCGCTGCATAATCTCTAACTTTATCAACAGTATCAAGTATGAAGTCTACTAGAACATTTTTAGAGATTAAGAAACTGTAATCTTCCTGTCCATATACTGTAGCTGCTCGCTGCCGTATCTTTTCCAGTACAGGATCTATGCTGACACAGAGAATTGTTTTCTTTTCCAAAATTATGCTTCTCAGAAGCTCTCTAAAGGTCATTAGAGAACACGCTTGGTAACAGTCTCTTAATACGTTATCTTAGACTAAATCAGTGTGGAGCACGTGGAGAATGTTTAAGAAATGGAAAAAAGTTTTAGAAAGAATTTAGATTTTATTTTTCTAGGGGAACGTTTTAGAGAATTGTCTTATTTGGCACCTAACTTGAGGTACTTCCTGAAGCGTGCAGCTGCGAAGAAGCTTATTACTGAACCTATTGCTAGTAGTATTATACCAGCGACGTAGTTTACCATTGGTGCTAGTGCTGATGCTGTCTTAACTGTTACGTAGACCGGTGTGCACATGGTCAGTAGATGTACTTGTCGAGATTCTTAATAACTTTTTCCATGTTAATTATTACCTTCTTACCTTTGTATGTAATATGCCTGAAGTAGACAATGTTTATTAAGGAGCGTATTGTGACTTATTACTGAGAACCATGTGCGCACCTGTATCAGTAACAACACTACATGCTGTGCTCACGACGAACCTTCTACAAGCATGGTATGTTAGCCAGGTACTAGGTGCTATGGGAACTGTTGCAGCTGTCATAATGTCAATAAGAACAAACGTGCTAGAGTTTCTCAAGGCAAAAGCGCCTAGACTAATGTCAGGAATACTTAACATAGTAAAAGCATTTAGACTACGCTAATCATTCTCTAGATATAAAAGTACAAACAAATTTTTAATTTTAAAACCTTTTGAGAAATATTTCTATTGGTGTAGAGTATGGTTATAACTCGACTAATACGACCAACAATACTGCAAGTTGAGACAACTAACGATTGTAATCTAAACTGTAAGATATGTATGCGAAGGCATTTGAGAAGACCTGTTGGATATATGTCTTTTGAAGATTTCAAGACTCTCCCTCTCAAGGAGTTTAAGGAGATATGTCTACATGGATGGGGAGAGCCTCTCCTACATCCTGACATCTTTAAATTTGTAAAGTATGTGAAATCTCTCGGTCTAAAGGCAAGTCTTGGCACAAATGGTCTCCTAGTTGATAAAAGAATGGACGAGATATTTGAAAGCGGTCTAGACGAGATTGCGTTTGGCATATATACTCTGAAAGGAAAGTCTAAGGTTATTGAGAATCTTAGAGAACTTGTTGAAGAGAAGAAAAAGAGGAAGGCAAAATTGACAATATACATAGACATAACTATTTGGAGAGATAATTTAGAGGAAATACCTGAGATTGTAAAGCTTGGCCTTGATATCGGTGTTGATGGAATTGTACTTCATAGAGTATTCAACATATATGGTGTAGATCCCGATGTTCATTATATATCTGAAGAGGAGGAGAAACAGCTCTTCGAGACCGTTAAGAAGATTGGTGGTAAAAGAGTTTATCTTCCTATAAAACACTTTAATCCATGTAGAGTTGTTCTCCATACTATGTTTGTTACTTGGGACTTCAAGCAGACTCCCTGTGTATTTCTTTCAGAATACTACCTAGGCGATGCTAAGGGTATAGATTTTAAAACTATGTTAGAAAGGCATTTAAAGTTCGTTTCGAAGATGAGAAGCCATGACATCTGTAGCAAGTGTTTCTGGTAGTGGTAGTATAGTAAGCTCTGTAAAGAGATTGTTTATATGTGTAATATTTGCATATATCAACTTTATAGTATCTTTCTACGCAGGTGAACCTATAAAGAACTATTTCACTATGTTACTTAACTCTGTTCCTATGATATCTGTCCCATTTGCAGGTTTAGTAGTTCTTGAGAGCGCATTGTACATATTTTTCATTAGTCTTTCATACAGGCTTGCTGGACCTATCTACGGTATTGTGACTGCACTACTTACAGCATCTTTCTTTCTCCTGATGGGGCCGTGGTGTGGCATACTGAGGCCATACTACTTCAGTGTGTTTGGATTCGTGGCATTCATCGTCATGGGGGTCCTCGTTGAGCGTGCTAATGGTGGTTTTGCTAATCTTGCATTTGGTCTAGTGAACTGGGCTGCAGCTGCCGCATTTGGCGTATCTAAAGTCACACCGCTTGGTGTTGTCGTGTTTAGCATCTGTGCATTTGCTACAGGACTAGCAGCTGACTATGCTGCACGTGCGGTTTCTCGTGTAGTATATCCGCACGTGTCTCGCGCTCTCTCCTAAATGTTGATAACACGTACTAACGTTAGTATTATCACGCGTATCTCGAATGTAATACAGCGATATGTACGTAACACTTAATATCATAACTACGTCATATAGTGTGCAATGTCACGAGCAAAGTTCGGAGCAGCCCTCGCCATAGGCATTCTCTGCATCATTGGCATAATAGTCCTAGGCACAATGATGTACATGACATACACAAAGCACGAGCAAGCCCTGAAGTACCTAGACCTTGGCGTGAAGTACGTCAATCTCGAGCTTGACGCATTTGGAAACGGTAATGCAAGTGCAGCACTAAGCTACTTCCATGAAGCAGTGAAGTACCTTACAGAGGCTATCAAGCTAGATCCAAACCTCGGCATAGCTTACTATGATCTGTGTGTTGCATATGGTAATGACGGCTTCTTCCATCACTACTACAAGCTGCCTAATGATACATCATTCCTACAGGCAATACCATGGTACAAGAGACACACATGCGATCACTGCATCCCTGGTCCTTACGCACCACAGTACCCCGGCTACAAGTGGATGAAGCTTGCACAGATGGCATTTGAGAAGGCTCTATACTACTGTAATCTCTGTATCAAGAAGTTCCCCAACATTGCACCACTATGCTACGCACAGCTGGGAGCAATATACTACGACTACTGTGACAACTTCACATGTCGTCAGAAGTATGTGCTACACTACCTGTACAAGGCACTTGAGTACAAGAATGTTATAGAGAAGTACGCAGGAGCTTACGGTCTCGCAGCAGTGTACCAGAACATTGCTAGAACATACCTAGCAATGGCCGAGCCCTGGAAGGCAGTGATATTCTACAACAAGTCAATACACCTGTACCCAATAGACACAGCTGTCGAGCACATAATGTGGGCACTAATAGACCTAGGAAAGTGGAAAGAGACGTACAGATGGTCTTTCTACTACATACACAAGTGGTCTTACGAGGCTGACCTAGGCCTAATGCCTGGTGCTGTAGCAACGTTCTACCTAGGATGGGCATGCTACGAGAACGACACGTACTCCTGCATGATGAAGTGGTGGAGAATTGCACTAAACTTCTGTAACACAATAATAACAAAGTTCGGCCCAAGCTCTGACTACTATGGTGAGGCATGTAGATTGAAGAGCCTAATAGAGTTCTACCTGGCACAGTGGTACATCAGGCATGGAGAGAAGAAGAAAGGACTAGAACTACTCGAGACAGCGTACAAGGCACTAGAGACAGATGTCAAGGAAATGACAGAGCACATAAAGTGCCCAGGCACACCTGCAGAAGTACCACCTTCGTACTATGAGAGAGCACTAGCCTACTACTACATGTCAATAATCGACCAGTACTTCAACAACACAGCAAAAGCAATACAGGAACTGAAGCTAGCCATAAGAGACCTGAAGTGGCTTATTGACCATCCAGTATTCACTAACAGAGAAGTAGCTCATAGAAACTACTACATACTTGGCTTCATTGGCCTGGCAGGAGTCTACATAAGACTATACTACCTAACACACAACGCAACATACCTAACACTAGCAAAGAATGTACTAACGAAGCTACAGCATGTCCTATTCACGAATCCAGAACTACAGGGCTGGAAGATGTTCTTTGAAAGAAAGTATGGAACAAACATAGCAGAAGGACTATACGAGAAGATCCTGCAGTTCAAGGGCGTGCCAGTATACTTCGGAGTACTAGAGCACTAAGAAAGCTGACAGAAACTCCTCAAACATAGACTTCTAACTTCAAACCAAGTCCATTCACAAACTTATCATTCCCACCTTTCTTCTCTCATCTTTTCCTACTCAACATTACTGATCAGCGTATAGCCCTCTCCTCATCCTGTCAGGGGCCTATCAATTCATCACTCACTACTCAACAATCACTGAACTCTCATTTTCA
>JAMOMD010000155.1 GCA_027068725.1 Thermoproteales archaeon
TGTTGTAGCCCTACCCAATTATAAAAAGCCTTTACTAGTTAAAATAGGGGATTACTTTGAAAAACCTTGATGCCTTTACTCTTCCTCTTCTTCTCCGGACTTTCCTGTTTCTTCGGGCTTCTCCACTTTGCTGGCCGCAATGATATCGTCTATTCTGAGTATTATTGTTGCAGCCTCTGTGCCGGCCTTAAGGGCGTTTGCCTTTATGCTTACGGGCTCGATGACGCCGAGTTCCATCATGTTCGCTAGATCTCCTGTGAACACATTGACGCCTGTCCACTTACCTTCAGGGGTCTCGTGGGCTGCTCTTAGCTTCATTATTATTTCTACGGGGTCTAGCCCAGCGTTCTCGGATAACGCCATTACTAGTCCTTCAAGCGCTTTTGCGAATGCTTCGATCGCTAGCTGTTCTTTGCCTCCAACAGTCTTTGCAAACTTCCTTAGATGCTTGGCTAGCTCTGTCTCAACTGCTCCTCCTCCAGCAACGATCTTGCCGTCCTTGATCGCGTCTGCGACTGCTGCTAGCGCGTCTCTGAGGCTTCTCTCTGCTTCGTCAACTAGTCTCTCTAATCCTCCACGTATCACTATGCTTACCGCCTTGGGGTTCTTGCATCCCTCGATGAACACCATCTTGTCTTCTCCAACTTTTCTCTCCTCTACTAGTTTCGCCTCGCCGAGGTCTTCGGGTCTTAGATCGTCAATGTTGCTTACTATTCTTCCTCCTGTTGCTCTTTCTAGTTTTTCCATGTCGCTTCTCTTTACTCTTCTTACTGCTAGTATTCCTTTCTTGGCGAGGAAGTGCTGCGCAACCTCATCAATACCCTTCTGACAAATCACAACATTAGCACCAGTCGAAGCAATCTTATCAACCATCTCTTTCAGCATTCTTGCTTCTTCGTCGAGGAAGGCCTTGATGAGCTCTGGGCTCGTAATGTTGATCTTGGCCGTGATCTCCGGCTTCTCTACCTCAAGAGGAGCGTCTAGCAGTGCTATCTTGGCATTCTCTACTCTCTTCGGCATGCCTGGGTGGACGACTTCTTTGTCAAGCACTATTCCATATACCAGTATGGAGTCGAGTACGCTGCCGCCTTTCTTCTTCTCGATCTTTACGTCATCGATCCTGAACTTTAGTGTTCCGTCCGGCTGTTCTTCAGCGACTGTTAGTGCTGCATCGATAGCCATGTTGGCTAGTTTTTCTTCAATGCTACCCTTGCCTATGTACTTGCTTGATACAGCTGTATCTACGATCTTTCTTAGTGTTGCTCTGTCTTTGGGGTTTACCTTGATGGCTAGCTCGTCGATGATCTTCAGTGCTTCCTTCATAGCCTTGATGTATCCCTCAATGATGAGTGTCGGGTGGATGTTCTGGTCTAGGAGCTCTAGGGCTTTTCCTAGAAG
>JAMOMD010000156.1 GCA_027068725.1 Thermoproteales archaeon
CGTTACTATAAATGTACAACATGTTGTATAGCGTTCTTGCTCTAAGATTGAGTCCTATGCTGAATGCTACGTCTATTATAATTTCTCGAATTTTATGTCTTATTGTATTTAAGAATTCTGTATCAACGCCTAGAATCTGAAGTACAGGTTCTGTTATTGTTATTATGGCTTCTGCGCCTCTTCGTGCTGTTGTATAGTCTATTTTGCATAATCGAGCAATTTCGTCAAGTACCATGTGTACAGTAGCGACTTTGGCTCCGTCAGGTCCAAACTTGCTGTGTACGTAGCATAGCACTATGCATGGGTCAAATAGTTTCCAGGAATCGTGTGTGCGTGATCTAGAGTATGCTAAGCGTACACTATCTTCAACAGGTAGGTAACTGTAAAATAGTAGTCCTTGGAGATATCTTGTTGGTTCTATTCCTACGCTCTCGTAGAAGTCTATTAGGGCTTCAATATTTTCCTGACCTAGTTCGAGGAGGTTCTCTTTACAGAATTTTACACAGTTTTCGAGAAGGTTTAAATCTATAGATTTTATGAAATCGTCAAGAAACTTATCAACGTCAGGTCTAGCTATGCCGCAGATTATCTTGCTCCATTTTACATGAACGTTGTGAGAAGGCACTCTGCTCAGGAGTGAGGTATTTTGAGAATTTTAGAAGTTTCTAATACTCAGTTCCCCTAACCTGTCATCATGTGTGGTCAGCAAACACCACCTTCAGCATCTGAGACCTAGTCTTCTACGTCTATCGTCTATGTGCTTACTCATAACTTCTGCGGCTTTCTCAGCGTCACGCTCCACATATAGTCTACCACCTGTTATTTCAACAAGCTTCTCTGTGAGCACAGTCTTCACTACACTTGAGCCTTCTATGAATGGTGCAGGATACACGTGCAGGAAGAATCCTGACACAAGTGCATAGGCAGCATCGCCAAGTGCTTGCTCCTCAAGCCACTGAGGTGCAGATACGACAACTGGCAGATCAGGTAGATCTACATTAAGTTTCTCAGCTATCTTCTCGGCAAGGTATGCTATCCTTGCGATGCTCATACATAGTCCAAAGTCCCAGACTGGTGGTAACTTGAGCTCTCTCAGAGCATCCTGCAAGTCCTTACCTGCGTAGTCTAGTGCTTCCTCAGTCATGAAGCCTAGTCCCTGTAGTCCATATGATGTACATCCTGCTGTCCATACCAGTATGTTTCTTCTCAGTAAGCTTACTGTGAGATCTCTGATCAGCACATCGTGACCACCACTGATGAGGTTAGAACAGCCAACGACTGCTGCTATGCCTCTTATCTTACCATCAGCAATTAGCTCAAGCAGCTTGTTCAGTAGGTTCTCTTCTATGTAATCCTCGCTAAAGCCTACTAGCGCCTTCTTGATGGATCCTACCTTCTCAAGTCTTCTTGACCTAGTCTTGAACGACTCTATCGCTAGCTCAACTATCTTCTTCGCTATTTCTCTAGCCTTCTCAGGACTCCACTGTAGAAGCACAGCATCTTCTATGTACGCAACATCGTCTACAGCTATCAGCCTGGTTCCCGTGACCTTAGATATCTGTGTTAGTCCAGGGAACGTGCAGTTAAACTCTGAGACAACAGCATCAATTAGTCCACTTGCCACAAGTGGCTCTGTTCCAAAGTTATTGCTACACTGTCCAATGAAGCAGCTTCCCTTCAGATAGCACCATCTTGACTGCACATCCTGACCCACGCAGGTTGCGCCAATTATGTTGATACCTGCGGCACCTGCCTTCTTCGCCATTTCCTGTGCCTCGCTTGAGCATGCGTACTCTATTACTGCCTGCTGTATCGCTGTCTGATGACCTGTCATCATTATGTTAACGTACGATGGGTCAATCTTGCCTATTCCTGACTCGAGAGTATCAGGTCGAGGAACTCCAAATAAGATATCGTTCATCCACGTGTTCATCCTGAGTGCCACATAGCCCATCACGAGACCAAGCTTCAACACATGCATCAGGAGGTCTGTCACGTTTGCGTTCAGGTTTGTCGAAGTCTTGACTAGTGCATCAACGATCTCGGACTTCGCACCTCCTGGAATTATGCCAAGAGACTTGTATAGCTGTAATCTTCTGGCAAATGCTAGCCTCGTGACTATTGTACTCTCTTCCCATCTAGGTCTATGAATGTCCTCAAGCACAAATTTTGCAAGTCTCCTATGGTCTGGCTCAATGCCAAGTAGCTTGCAGACCTTCTCAAGCTTCTCTCTGCCCCTGATCTTACTTGCTGACAGT
>JAMOMD010000157.1 GCA_027068725.1 Thermoproteales archaeon
AGTCTCAAGTGCTCTCCAGATCTCTCTTGCACCATCCTGAACAGTGTACTTTGGCTCGAAGCCTAGCACCTTCCTGATCTTCGTGAAGTCAACCCAGTACGATCTCCTGTCGGGGCTTCCTCTAAACACGATCTCGACATCTCGACCAATAGCCTTCCTGACCTCGTTAGCGATGTCGATTATCCTGTAGTTCTGCTCGTTTGACCCCACGTTGAATATCTGGCCATTCACAAGCTCAGGATCAGACTCCATCACAAGCTTGACTGCTCTTACAACATCCTTCACATGTACTAGTGGTCTCTTCTGCATGCCATCTCCCTCGACAATTATCTTCCCCTCCCTGAACGCGGTATACGTCATGGCATTTACCACAAGGTCAAGTCTAGTCCTTGGCGAGTAGCCATAGACCGTGGCTAGTCTCAGGACAGTGACTGTGAACTTCTCGTCTGCGAGCGGCAGCACGCCCTGTTCTGCCATCAGGTTAGCCTTAGCATACGTAGTCAAGGGATTAGGCTTAGACTCCTCGTTCACTATATGTTCCTGAAAACCATACACACTACAGGACGAGAACAGTATATAGCGCTTCACACCATGCTTCTTTGCAAGATTTGCAACTCTGACACGCCCCTCATAGTTTATAGCCATGGTCCAGGCAGGGTTAAGCTCACCTGCAGGATCATTCGCAATTGCCGCCATGTCAATCACAACATCGACCCCCCTCAGGACAATGGGGTCAAACCATCTAACATCATCGTGAACAATCACGAAGTTCCTATCACTTAGAATATCCTTAATCGAGTCAATACCAAAGAACAGCCTATCAAGACAGATGACCCTAAACCCCTCATTCAAGAGCTCTCTAACAAGAACAGAGCCAATATATCCCGCACCACCGGTGACAAATACGGTAGTCATTAATTCAAGACAAATAAAGCCAGTATATAAATAGACTACTATTCGCTACAATAACACAATAATACGTTACTTTGCATATTTGTAGAATAGAAGGTGAACAGCACTTGTATACGAGAAGTACACTATACACATTGCAAAATATTGTACACGAGATAGCTAAATCAGACACCGCGTCCGAACCTGCAAATCTGGCATTAGGTATACACCTAAACAAGGCTATAAGGTGCTTCGATGTTAGTGGGACAGTTTCTGGTTACTATGGGAGCGGGAAGAGCCTACTTTCAATATTATACTCTCTGCTAAAGACTGGCTCAGGAGAGCCTACTATAGTCCTTGAAGTAAACACTGTACTCAGATTAGAAGGAAAGAAGAACATAGGCGCCATATCACCAACAGTGAGAATCTTAGACATACTCAAAGACGATAATACTATAGGAATGTTATCAAGATGGTTAAGTAAAGTATCTGGAAAAGAGTTATCCTCCGAAATACTGCTCCCAGAGTTAAAGAAACTTAAGAATACTAACGTAGAGATAGAGGGAAAAGGTACCGAAAAACTTCTTAATGTATCGAACTCTCTAAAGAATTTAGGGATAAGTAAGGTAATACTTGACAATTTTGAGAGAATTTTAGCAAGACCTGACGCATACGGCTACCGCAATCACGGCGAGTTTCTTGAGGACCTTTTTATACTCGCTGATAGAAAAGATTCGAGAATTTCGTTAGTCATTCCATACAGATTATGGCTGTCAATAGACTTTGAGACATTGTTTAGACTACAACCCGTAACTAACATAGTTTATGAATCTAAAGATCTTGAGAAGTTCTTCGAGAACTTAGTGAAAATCTATGCAAATGGAGATGTAGCCGAGAGAATAATTCAGGAATTTAGTGATATTAGCATAAATTTCAAAGTTCCGAGAGCAGTTGTTAACGTAGCTTACGAAGCCATTAAACGCGGCTCTCTTAATGAAGCAGTAATTAATAGATTAATAGCATTGTACATTATAGCTAATAGCTATCCTACCATGAGCGTGGAGAAGAGAGTGTGTCTATTTCTATTATATTGCTATGCATGGTTTCAACAAAATATAAATGAACCCGTTGAGCAGGAAAAATTTGAGAGTATTTTAATTTTTCTCGAGAATTTATGTAATAGCCTATGTGAGACTGGATTAGAATTACCTAGGAAATTCAGGAAATTTCTAAGTAAATGTGTTAGAGAATTAACGAATGTGAAGTATCTTCTGAGGGCTATTAATAAGATGAAGTTCATAGAGTGCGTTGGTGATATCTACATAATAAGCGCCAGTGTTGTGGAACATATACTTAATAAGAT
>JAMOMD010000158.1 GCA_027068725.1 Thermoproteales archaeon
TCACCGTTACACCCGGAGCACTAAGTGACTCAAATTTTGACGACGAAAAAGAGGAAGAGCATCCACTTGATAAATTTATCAAACGAGCATTACGGGAACTGGCAATGCACTTCATGCTACCAGAAGGAGTAAACATAAGAGACGTCGAGTCACACTTCTGCATAGAGTTACACTACTTTGACAGGGAGTGTGGCGAGCTAGTGCATCATTATATATGTCTAGCATTGGTATAATGTAGTCGTGACGGCATTGGAAATACTCCGAAAAACACTATACAATTATGAACCTGGAAGACTCGAAAAGCTCATAGAAAACGTTTACAGAAATCCAAGCCAACTAGCAAAATTTGCACTAGAGATAGCTAGGAAATTACTGGAAAAGTATAGGTAGAGCACAGTTGTAGATCCTGACTCTTGCATGTATTGGACATGACTCCTTGTAGTCCGCATGTATCATAACTACCTCACTACCAAACAACTGCAATAACTTGTCAAGAAGTTTAGGACAATCCTCTTCACAAACACCGGTATATTCCGAGAATAGCTCAACATCAAACAAGTCATACCTAGCAACATATAGCTTATGTACAATAACAGAAACATCTAGATCAGGCAAGTCAATGTCAACGTTAGTAAGATCAATTCTACGTCTATCAACTACTTCAAGCACCTTATCAACAATATTATCAACATTCGCCCCGTCAAGTATCACTATTCTAGAGTTATCATTAACAAAAACAGGAAAGTCTTCCCCCGACTCAACTTCATAGTATTCAAGCATGAACTTGACAATCCTCTTAGCGAACTCTAGTCTCTTAAGAAACACTTCAAGAGGATCCTCATCAAAGTAGACGTACTTTGTCACAAGCACAATGTCATGTAGATTCTTGATCTCTGGTAGCATTGTGAGTATTGTTGACTGTGGTCTTTAAGTTTTTGTGAGTTACCATTGGTAAAGCTCAAAAACCTACAATATAAATATCATCCATGGTCATATACGTCTTTGATGCTGGTGTCAAGGGTTGGACAAAGATCTTCCCACTACTATACCTACGTAATAGACTGTGTTGGCATGGTCCACTAGTCGCTATCCAGATATATTACAAGAGCAAGGTAGTGAAGCTACACTACAGGGATGATCTACACATAGTTGACATGTTACGTTCACTGCCAGCACCAGCACTATTCGTATCAACAGACGGCTGGCTAGTAGGTGCACTACGCAAAGAAGGCATACCAGCATTCCACATTTATCCACAGGCAATAGAGTACAGGCACAT
>JAMOMD010000159.1 GCA_027068725.1 Thermoproteales archaeon
CGAGGTATGGGTACGTCATTATTATCCAGGGAAGGTTCGGCTTTCCCAGCTCTATCCTACCGATCCCAAGGTACATCAACGTCTGGTACGGGCAGAAGTTCTGTTCAGCAATCTTCTCTGCGAGAACATAGGGATCGTCCCTGATTTCGCACTTCTCTAGCGCCTTCTCTACCAATATTACAGCTTCCTGACTAGTGACCTCATGTGGACATTTATCGCATTCTATTAGTTCACCATCTGCTGTCGATACTCTTAGACATGTCTCGCCTTTGTTCAGTACTACTGGTGGATAAATGCCAAAGAACTTCAATGTGTCTCTGACGAAGCTTGACATTTCGTTTCTTGTCCTAACGTAGATGCCACAGGCAACGTCTGTCTGTTCCTGTAGTCCATACATTATCGCTAGTCCCATAACGGTCTTGCCAGAACCTGTCGGTGCATTGATCGCGATGACTGTTTTCCTGTTGCTTGTTAGTATCTTATCAAGTGCTTCCTGTACTGTCCGTTTCTGATATGGTCTAAGCTTTTCGAGAAAGGCGTTGAAGGGTGGTAGGTTTTGTGACACGGAGAAGTGTTGCTAGGGGGTTTATATATTTATACAGGTACTATGATATGAACGTCTCGATCGATGCCTGACCATGCCTGTACTTCATTGCTTCTTCGTAGTCTTTGATTAGTCTCCATAGTCCGCTCCATTCTAGGTATGTGAAGAGTGCGTGTAGGACAAGTTTCCTGACTTGGTCTATTGGTACTTCGCTGATTATGCCTACCTGTAGTAGTATTCCTAGTAGTTTCCACATTTTTCTCAACATCTTCTTCTTTCCTGGCCATCTGTCATATGATGTTGGTATTAGTTCGATTTCCATGTCCGTGTTCTTGTTCTCGTAGTAGCGGAGTGCCGTGACGGCGTCTTCTATTCCTGTGGCTTTGCCGACCAGTATGTAGAAGCTGTTCTGTTTGTTCACGGTGACTAGGTAGGTCTTCCAGTCATTTCCGACTGGTACTGCAACCAGTGCCTTGTCTCCACTCAGTTTTTCTCGTCCCTTGGGTATCAGTAGTGCACGTATGTCTGCAATGTCTTCTAGGTCCTCTATTTTCGTGAAGTCTATTAGGTACGTGTTGGAGGTTGCGTCGATCACTATCTCTGTGCCGCATTTTGCGCATCTTGTCTTGACTCGCTTGGCTGTTCTCTTTACTGCTAGTATTATCTTTCTTCCACAGTTGGGGCATGTTGCCTTGACTATTTTTTCTCCATAGACTAGTGCTAGTGCTCCTAGTCTGGCTAGGTTTATGTATGCTGGTCTAATTGCCTTGAGGAGACCAACCCTGTAGCTTCCTGGCTTTCCTACTAGTACTCTAATGTAGTTCTGGAGCTTTTCCTGTTCCATTCTCTTCTGTTCCTCGGTGCCCTTGAGTATTAGGTCGGTGAATGTCTTTGATAGGCTTGGTATTAATAGCAGGACGTCATCTGTCTGCAGTACCTTTTCTATCAGTGGTTTGAGGCTTCCTTTTGCTAGTGCTTCTAGGACTAGTCCGCGCACGTATGCTGATGTGAAGTGCTTTATTCTGCCAATGAACTGTCCCTTCAGCTTGCAGTACTTGCCTACTTCTCCGCAGACGTAGCTCTTCTTTGCGAAGATGTACATGTAGTCGTACGTGCCTTCATGACTTAGTCTATATCCAAGTGCCTGCGCCACCCTGTTGAGCTCCTCAGCGACAGCGTTCGGGTCCTCTCCCTCCCTTATCTTGACGAAGATGCTGTCAGTGTCTCCGTAGAGTGGTTCCCATCCTCTGAGTCTTGCATATAGCATTATTGTGATTAGGTCCCTAATCGTGTCGTGGAATATTTTCAGTGCTACCTGTAGGTGTCCTCCATGTGTTGCTCCTTTTGACTTGCTCATTGCGCCGTAGGCACTGTTTATGAGTGGCTTCACTAGGTTGCTCAATAGGTCATACAGTGCCTCTTGCTGTGACAGCTTCTTCTCTGTCTCGGGGTCCAGCTTTCCTTCTTGTTTGAGCTTTTCCTTCATTTTCTTTGCCTGCTTCTTCTTTTCCTTGAGGTCTAGCCTAGCCTCGTATAGCCTACAGACGAACGCGTAGAAGGGTGACTCTTCCCTATCTGCGGCAAATTCTGCGTCTTCTGCTACGCCTCTTACCCAGCATTCGGGACCGATCTTCGCGTTCTTTATCTTTGTTGGGTACATCATCTCTACGTCCATGTGAACGATCTTTCCTGTGACG
>JAMOMD010000160.1 GCA_027068725.1 Thermoproteales archaeon
CCGCGAACTGGCACACCGGATTCTGGAACGTAATGTTCACGCACGCAAACATGTGGGAAATCGCCCCAACAGGCGACCCAAACAACAAACAGCCATACCTAACACTGATCAACGGCACAGAACCTGCATGGGTCTTTGCACTGGAGCCCTATGGACGTGCACTAAAGGGAATCGTCGCCATAGTCATCTTCAACAAGTATGGCAGACCAATCGCGGCAAAATTCTACTGGAACAACCCAATGATTGGACCAAACGTGTCTGAGCAGTACGTCATGGCGCACTACCCAAGAATAAGCTGGGGACTGTTCAAGGTAGTCGAGCCAATACCAGTAATAATCAACGGCACACTCTACTGGAGAGACGTCATAGTAGCAACACGAGGAGGACAACCAACCACGGTTTACAAGGTAGTGCTAGTCAACGCAAAGACAGGACAAATAACCGAAATAACAAACACGACACATCTAACAAAGCTACCAAAGACAAGACCAAAAACAGGCAAAGAATACATACTAGAAAAGCTGAGACAAATAGAGAAACAGTTACACGAACTAGAACAAGAAGTTAAGGAACTTGAGACTCTCCTAAACACGACAAGGTAAAACTTAAAAATAATTTTCACCTTCTCAAAACAATGAAGCGCTTCAGAGTAACAAAAATCGAGCTCAGAGGCAAGACATACGAGATCACCCTAATAGACGAGTCATGTATTGAAGAGGCGAAAATAGCTACAGAACAGGCAATGGCAGGCTTCGCAAGAACACTAGAAAACGTCGGCGTTTCCGCGGGTCCATTGGATACTCTCTTCATTAGGCAACTCTTCACAATGGCGTTCTCGGAGATGGATGTCTGTCCAGAGATCGTTATTAGAGTACCCGAGCAGTACATTGACAATTTTGGCAACGTAAAGCTCTGTGTTGGTGATGTCTTGAGTGGGGAGGTTGATCTTGAGAAGGGTATTGTTCAGCTGAGGAAGGAGGAGGAGAAGGGTGGTGAAGATGTTGTTAACCCTACCTAAGGACAAGGCAAAACCAATAATGGACATTGTGGCAAGTTGCAACAACTGTGCAGTAGAGGAAGACATTGTCTACCTCTGTAGAGAACATGCGCTCTACTACACTGCAGTGCTCAGACCATGGTCAATCATGGTCTATGAAAGTGGACTAGCAACAATAGCAATTTCACACTTCCTAAAACCAGACGCACAACCCGTCTCCATTTTTAGTGCACTAGCAATAACACGAGAGGCAGGCATCGTCGCGGGGTACACAGTCGAAAACTTCCTCCTACTGCCAGAAAAAGAGCACATCGACACACTAGAGAACCTGCTGAGGCAACTAGCAGTTTCGCTACTAATAGTAGTTTCTTCAGGAGATCAGCAAATGATAGATGCAATCATAGATCTCACACAGCACACCGGAAACAAAATAGAAAAAATAGAAGAAGAAATATTCAAAGACTTACCGACACTAGTCAAACTAACAGTAAAGAAGCTAAACACACTAGAGCACAGGATAGCACTACAAGAACTCGAACGAAGACTAAAGGAAAGGGAAATACCATTAAAACAATAAAACTACACAACAAATACACAAGACATGAGGTACGCCCTAGACGTTGTAAAGCACTACATTGAACGTGTCTGCAGTAGAATAAACGTTTCTCCACCAGCAATCACGGTAAACGACGAAATTGTTAGGAGCGTTAGTTCGCTATATGGAGTGTCTCCTCCACTGCCCGCAATTTATTGGATTAGGACGGGAGAAATAATATTCAGCTCAGAAGCACTGGACACAGTCGAGAACGTCTGCTCCACCTACGCACCCGCAATCAGGGAGTACCTAGCAGAGCTAGAGAAGGTGGCTCCCCCAGACTGGGAGCAGTTTCCAGCCACGGCAGTACTCGCACTTCCACAGGAATTTGCTAGACTAATACAGACACTGTGCAACATCTTCGCGTATTCTAGTCTAATGATTATGCACCACGTTGCTGTGGGCATAGTACAGGAAACAGACTTCTATAGATGGCTCAGGAAAGTAACCGACTTCTTCCTACAGGAAGTAACGACACTCCTAACAACGAACCCACAGCTTGGCAAATTCATGGACGAGGCAGGAACCAACATAATCAAATCATGGGCATACCTACTATTTGATAGTCTACGCGGACTAGAAGGCACAATCTACCTAAAGCTAACAGAGGCACTAAACATAGCACACAGGAAAGG
>JAMOMD010000161.1 GCA_027068725.1 Thermoproteales archaeon
GTCTATAGTCTGTTGAGGAATTCTTTATCAGTACCCTAAATTAGTTAGAAATGTTTCGTCATTGTATAATTGTACAATGATAATGGTAAGATAGTACTAGATTTCGCTTCAGGCAATAACCGTGGTGCTGCGTTAGAGGATTAAGTTGTTGGGAGAATGTGATGGTGGTGCCCCGGCCGGGATTTGAACCCGGGTCACGGGCTCGAGAGGCCCGCATACTTGACCGGGCTATACTACCGGGGCTTTTCTCGTGACTGTGTGGTGTGTAGTGGCGATTTTAAGTCTTTCTCTTGTCTTGATGAGTTCGTTTAATATATTCATTGTCTGGTAGTGTAGTTTAGTCATGTTGTCGAAGTCCGTGAAGATCTTGGGTATTCTTGGGTGGGCTAGCTATGTTGCTGTATCTTATGTGCTGTTTCTGTACATGTTTCCTGTTGTGAGTCGCGAGCTGTATAGAAGACTTGTGCAGTACATGCCTCCTGAGAGGGTTAAGGCCATAATTGCAATGATGCCCTATACGAGTCTAGTTTCGCAGATTTTCATCACGTTGATAATATGGGCTATTGAGGCACTAATACTGTTTGGTCTACTCAAGGTTCTAGCACCTGAGGATATTAAGCCAAACATCAGGTACGGAAGCACGTTTCTCCTGCTTGGCCACGGCTTCTATATTGCTGCTATATTTAACGCAATTGGCACCTGGCTGCTTGGTGCATCTCCGCCATTCTCAGGGAACATGGTGTACGTCATTCCGCTTAATATTGCTATAGTGATACTGTCCTCACTCTACGTTGCTTTACTACTATCCAAAGAGTATGGAGTAGGTTATGGAAGATGTTTCGTAGCAACAGTACTTAGCATAGGCATAATGATAGCGATAGCAGTCGCGATGACTGTGGCATTTGCTCACATGTACTCACTAGGTGCATGATATAGCATGACAAAGTCCTAAAGAAACTGCTCAGCACTAGCTTGATGAGATGGTTTACAAATGTAACGTTCCTGATAACTGGCCTGTCGAGCCAGGAGTATTCTACCTAGGCAACAAGTACCATCCATGTGCTGTGCTTGTGCCACTTGATGATGAGCTTGGGCAGACAATACTTAAGCACGTCATAGACATGGGTGTAGCAATTGCAGGATTTTGCAAGACCGCAAATATTGGATTAGAAAAAGTTGTATGTAACATACTTGCAAACCCCAACATAAGATACATAATAGTTGCAGGTCACGAGAACCCTGGACACAAGTCAGGAAAAGCAATAGTGATGCTGCACCGATACGGGGTCGACCCTAAAACACGAAGAATACTATGTGGCCCAGATACTCCCTGCAGAGACATCCCAACAGGATATTTACTAAACATACCGATAGAAGCAATAGAAAGATTTAGACGTCAAGTACAGGTCCTCGACCTGATTGTCGACGGCAAAGATGTAACAGAAGAAAATGTTCTCGAACTAACATGCAGAGCAGTATATGCAACAGTTCAAGAACCTAAAAATAAAATTGTACTAACAGTAAAAGGACAGACATACGAACTCTTTGACCCAGGAGCATTTGATAAAAAGCCATACATAGTCACAATATTTGAAAAATTGCAGAAAGATGTAATAACATACGACACATTAACAAGAACAATAATATCAAAAAACATAGAACAGGCAAAAGATCTTCTTAGAAAAGAACTCGAGAATAAGAAAATCCTACTAAACATGAACATTATATTAATAAGTAGTGGAGTAGATGCAGGACAGATCTACGAGTACTTTATAAAAAGCGTTAATATGCATAATTTTGGAGATTACGTAGTTACATGTGCAGAAACACAAGAAGGACTAAAAATTCTAAACATAACATTCCTAAAAGAATGCACTGTTGAAACGCTGTTCAGTGTAATTAACAATTTTTATAGAGATGATAAGCTTGTCTTAGTCGTGTTCTGTCCTGTAATTAAATTAGGCTAGTTTTCTCCTTCTGGTTTTCCCCAAAGGATAACGCACCTACCTGTTGATATTGTTCCTATAAGCTGTGCATTTGGTATTTGGTTATCATTATTGTTGAGAAGCTGTTGTGGTAGTAGTTTAATATCGTAGTTTTCCACTATTGTTGAGCATAGAGGTCCAATGCACTCCTCTTGTTCTATATCTACTAAAGTTATTATTTCGTCTAGACCTGTCATTTTGAGCCACTTCTTTACTATTTCCAAATTTTTACCTGAAAGAACATCATTAAGCATTTCCTGTATATCCTCGTTAATTCCAGTCAAGATCATGCGTGCTTGCTCTGTTCTAAATTTATCTAAATTGCTTAGAATTTCGTGTACTGCACTCATGTATACCGTCACTATATGTACAGGATTTAGCATGTAGTACAGGAGTGATTTAGCAAATCTCCTCAAGTTATCTTTATCTCTAACTCGTATACGAAGTAGTAGAGATTCTCTAAGTAGTTTAAGCTCTGTGTCAGCATAATCGTAGACGCAGCATGTTGTCTCTAGTGCACGCATTGGATTTAATCTGTAGAATATGTCTAGTCCACGCTTCCTGAGTCTAATTTTCTCAGAGAGTGATAGTGTCACTATGTATGGTCCTATATCTTCAGGAGTCTTCACGTGGTAGACCTCATCGTGCGGCTGAACAGCGTCTGCTATGTTACCTCCATTGTGGAGTATGAGCAGTATCTTCAGGTAGAGTGTTGTCAAGTGACATACAACGTCTCTATAGTTCTGTATGTCGTCAGGGACTAGGGCTATCAGTGATAGTATATCATCAGCATTTTCACATTTGTTAAGATTTTCTCTTACTAGCTTCTCCAACTCTTGTTTAGTGACTGGATGATCCGGACCTTTCTCGACTATTTCCTTGTGAAGGAGTTTTATTAGAGGCCATACCACCTTTATATGTTCTTGTTCGCTCATTCTCGCTGTTCTTGCTGTCTATTTCAAATATAAGGGACGTATGAGGAGCTGTTCAGGGGGGTGTATGGTGAAAGTATTTACTTCTTCTCAACCTGAACTTTCCTAGTTCTCCCATCAGTATCGAACGTGTACGTTATTTCACGCTGCATCTTTCTGTCATTTACTAGTGGTAGAACTTTATCAGGAGTGAGGTAGACTGCCTTAAGCCTGAGAGACTCTACGTTCTCTGTAACTATTTCCTGAAATCTGAGGTGTGTGAGTGAACCTGTTGGACATACGTCAACACATAGTCCACAGAATATGCATTTTCCGTAGTCTATTCCTGGCTTGTATATTCCACTAGGCTCGTAATACAGCTCTATTGCACCTGCTGGACAGACCTTTGCGCACTGTCTACATCCAATACATCTAGTATGCTCATTAACAAGCACGCCTCTGAAGTTCTCCGTAATGTACCTTGCCTCTTCAGGAAAGTCGACACTGACGCGCTGTGGCTTAACTACGTGCTTCAGGGCCTCGACTAGTGGAGTAACTATGTCTCGAATAGTTATTCTCATCTCTAGTATGTGCACTAGTGACCATGTTTATAAGCATGGACTATCCTAGAACCTTACGTGAGCTTAGTAGGGCTAGCTGTTCTTGCTGGAGTAACTGTTCTTGCTCTAGTTCTACTCATTGTTCTGAACATTGTAGCAACACGTGGAATACGTAGAGAAGGTTATGGAAAGTATGGAAGGTTTGAAGCCGGCAATCCGCCGGTCGATATTGTCAAGAAGAAGCTGATTATGCAGTATTTTGGTTTCATCTTTCTCATAGTTGTTCTAGAGTGCGTCTTTCTGTACCTTGCTGTTCTTGCTACAGGTGGGCTATCTCTCAGCTTCGTGTCATTGTTAATTATCGTAGCTGTAGTATACATACTAACAATTTTGTGCCTATACAGGCACATTGCTGATCTGCGAGAATGGATCTAACAGGAAGAATACTGGACATATTCAACAAGATAAGGCTAGGTCCATGGTCAATAAAGTACTCACTCTGGCCCGTACACATAGTCACGGCATGCTGTGGAGTAGAGTTCGCGCACGTGTTTGGTCCTGGGTTTGATGCTGAACGACATGGTCTGCTCCCAATGCCAGGACTTAGACACTGCAATCTGCTCGTTGTTGAAGGTACAATCACTAGGAAGATGGCGAAGCATCTTAGACTTGTCTACGAACAGATGCCAGATCCGAAGTATGTCATTGCACTTGGATCCTGTGCAATATCTGGTGGTGTGTTTTCAGGAAGTTATCACATTCTCACAGTTGATGAAGTTCTTCCTGTTGATGTATATGTTCCCGGATGTCCACCTCTTCCTGAGGCTGTACTTGGAGCATTTGTGAAACTTCAGGAAAAGATAGAGAAGAAGTTTCCAAGAGAAGAGAAGCCACAGCCAGAATATAAGATCAGGGAAGAGCTCTTCAGGATAGAGAAGGTCGAGAGACTGAGCACGAACGAGAAGCTTGTTACGCTCGTCATTGGTCCACAGCATCCAGGAAGTGGTCACTTCAGGTTCTTCCTAGTCCTTGACGGCGATGTTGTGAAGGAGGCAATTCCTGACCCAGGGTACGTTCATAGAGGAGTTGAGAAGCTTGCAGAGAGTCGTCACTTTATTGCAGTAATACCAATGCTAGAGCGTGTTACTCTTACAGATCCTGCAAACGTCACGTTATGTTATGTTCATGCACTTGAAAAATTGTTAAAACTTGAAGTTCCTGAGAGAGCATCTTACATAAGGACAATATTGGCTGAGTTATGTAGAATTGGTACACATTTGTACGATTTTGCAATATTGTCAATATTTCTTGGACATAGTACAGGATACATGTGGTGTTTTGAGCTGAGAGAGTACATATGTGAAATATTTGTTAGGTACTCTGGCTCTAGACATGCAATAACTGCGATAATACCTGGCGGAGTTAGGTATCAGCTTACGAAAGATGTAATATCACTTATTCGTAATGTTCTTGAGAAGCTTGAGAAAGGATTGAGAAGTTTTGAAAACATATTCCTAAAGAATGCAGCAGTGAAGGCGAGGCTCTGTGAGGTTGGTGTAGTGACTAAGGAGGACGCTATCAAGCTTGGCATGGTTGGGCCAAATCTACGTGCGTCAGGTGTATGCTATGATACTAGGAAGGTGCTCAAGTATGAGGCGTATCCTGAAGTTGATTTTGAGGTTCCAGTAATGGATGAGGGAGACTGCTATGCTAGAGTAGCTGTCAGAGTTAGGGAGATTGAGCAGAGTATTAAGATAATCAGGCAGCTGTTAGACAAGCTTCCGAGAGGACCCATAGTTAATCCTGAGCTTGTTCAGCTATGTAGAGAGTTTGGTCTTGACGTGTCTAGACCTGGAAAGGTGTTACAGATCGTGTCGAGGGCTACTCTTCCACGTGGTGTATCTTGTGCACGTGTTGAAGGTGCTCGAGGCCTCTTCTACATACATCTAGTATCGAAGGGAGATGATAGACTGTACAGGCTCAGGGTAATGACGCCCTCCTACTACAATCTTAGAGGGATGATGCAGGCAATGGTTGGCTACAGGCTAGCAGATGTACCTGCAATATATGGAAGCTTTGGACATTTTCCACCAGAGTGCGATAGGTGAGATACCATGAACATTGCCATACTTGCACTAATGATCATAGCTGCAGCATCCTGTGCTGCAGTGCTCGTCGTCAAGGATGTTGTAGTTGCTGCAGCTTGTCTAGTACCTGCAGCTTGCGCAATCGCGGGAATTGCATTTCTCTTAAGCTTCTCTGCTTACGCAATAGTACTTCTACTCATATACGTTGGTGTTGTAGTCACGTTCATCATAGTTGCAGCAACTGCCGTAGAGAAGTATAGACCATTCATAGATCGCTACAGAGTAGCCACAGCCATAGTGACAGGAGCCGTAGTGCTACTACTAGCGTTAAGGATTCCATCGTCGAGTCTGAGCATATCAGCTACACCATCGCTTGCAGAGATGTGTAGTGCGGTAGTTGGGAAGTGGTTCTATGCTGTTGTTATTCTTCTAGTTTTTCTAGCAACAATGGTTTTAGCAGTAGTTCAGCTTTGCAGAAGGGGTCAATCCCCATGACTATGAACTTTACAACATTGATAATAACGTCGCTTCTACTGATAGTGCTTGGAGCTGGCGTTGCAGCATCTAGTAATGAGCTGATGAGAGTTCTCATTGGTCTTGAGATGATGTTTCTTGGAGCAGTCATGTCAATTCTTCTCCTGTACCTGCAGTATCCAGTGCTCTCCTTTGCCATACTGCTAATATGTCTAGGAACTGCTGTAGCTGAGACAGTCATAATGATTGGACTGATCTACAGGATGGTGAGACTTGGATATCGTGCAACTACGTCATTTAAAGAAAAGTATACAGAAGAGTGAAAATGTTCTCGCTCTGGAGTTTCATACTTGCTGAGCCAATAGCAGCAATAATATTGATTATAGTTATTAGATTCACAGTAGCGAGACTTAGTAAAGAAATTGCAAACATACTATACATGATATTGTCAACAATATCCTGCATATTCATGACATGGCCGGTCGTTGATTATTTGCTAACGAGTGCAGGACATGTAATACAGTCCTCACTAATTACTGTTCCACTAATTGGCAAGGTAAGCATATGGATTAATCCACTATCTGCAATGTACCTTCTAGCAACAGGAATTGTTGCTACATGTGTGTCAGTGTACTCACTACCCTACATGTTGCATAGGCTTGAGGAGCTCAACATAAAGGATGACTTATCGACATACTACATACTGTACGTGCTTTACATACTTGGTCTCGTCGGTATTGCATATTTTACAAACTTGATAATAATGTTCATATTCCTAGAGCTATCAATAGTTACAAGCTTCTTACTAATACTCTACTACGGTTATGGAGATAGGCTAAGAGTTGCTCTACTGTACTTCATATGGAGTCAAATAGGATCCCTAACACTACTATGTGGAATAATACTGATACTCATGTCCTACGGATCAGTATACGTTCCCACATTCCATCCTGCACAACTGCCTCTCCTAGCAATGTACCTCGTCTTGATTGGATGTCTAATAAAGATGGGCACATTCCTAGTGCACTTCTGGCTTCCTTGGGCACATGCTGAGGCTCCATCACCAATTAGTGCTATACTGAGCCCTGTCCAGATTGGCATTATGAGCTATGTCCTGATAGAGATACTGCACACGCTGTACAGGACAGTTCTCGAGACAATTACTGTACCTCTCCTAGTGTATGGCATAGTTACTGGAATATACGGTGCAGTAATGGCATTGTCTGAGCAGGACGTGAAGAGGTTCCTTGCGTATTCATCGATTGCGCACATGGGTGCCCTAGTCATATGTGTAGCCTATCCCTCAACTTTAGGCGAGATTGCTGCTGCAGTAGTCTTCATGGCACATGCCTTCGCGAAGGCTCTCCTCTTCATGTGTAGTGGCTACATTATCTACAGGACAGGTCTCAGAAACTTCAGTGCACTTGGCGGTCTCTACGAGCTTATGACATCTAGTTCCATAATGGGAATCATAGGTTTTGTAAGTCTATCAGGAGTATTCAACATAGGTCTACTATCCAAGATCTACCTGACGCTGATCCTGATAGCTGCTCTTAGCTCAGTAATTCACTCTGAGGCAACTACCATAGCACTGGTGCTACTGTACATAGCTATGCTATGCCTATCAGTTGCCTACTGCTTCTACGCAGTCAAGAGAATGTACTTTGGAAGACCAAGAGAGATCAGCGTGCTACCATATACTGTGTACATGATGGAGGTACCCATGGCAGTTCTAGCACTATGTACGATACTCTTCCTGTTTCCTAACGTGATAATGCCCATGATACACATGGTCTACAAGTGGAGCTTCCTGAAACTATGATAAGCATAAGCATACTCGTCCCACTTCTCCTCCCACTCATTGGAGGACTTATTGATGCACTAACTCTCAGGAAAGGATACATACTTGCAGCATGCACATTCGCGACAGCTCTTCTGCTATCATTAGCACTATTTCACGTTGCTAGTCTAGTACCCTACTCGTACCCAATAGCTCAGAACGTTATCCTGAAAATAGCCTCCAGCACCTTCTGGCTAGCGTTAGCAGTAGTCACGCTATGGATTGGCTTCCTGATAGTTGTGTACAGCATAGGCTACATGTGGCTTGACTACAGGAGAGGATGGTTCTGGTTCTTCGTAGGACTAATGCTCACCTGTACACTGTTACTACTCTTCTCGCAGGATCTTCTCACACTAATAATCGCGTGGGATGGAATGGAGCTATGTAGCTACGCTCTCATTGGACACTGGTACAGAGACGAGCCAGAGAGACACGTAGGCGAAGGCTTCACTATTGGCGGGTTCAGACATCTATGGTCTCCATCCTCTGCTGCACTTAGAGCAGTCGTGATAACTAGCATAGGTACAGCATGTCTACTAGTAGCTGCTGCACTTGCCTACGCTAGGTACCATACACTGGACTTTGCAAACATGGGCACGTTCAACGTATTCACTGCTGCACTAGTCATAGTTGCTGCGTTAGCAACCTGTGCTCAACTTCCATTCACAGAGTGGCTCTTCACAGCAATGGCAGGTCCAACTCCAGTATCAGCACTAATACACTCGATAACACTCGTAAATGCAGGCGCATATCTGATATTCAAGCTCGCAGCTCCGCTGCACGGCTCTCATGTTCTTACATTTGCCTCACTGTTTGTGTTAACGTCAGTAGTCTTAATGGGACTGACAGGACTTGCATCAAGAGAAGTCAAGGTCATCCTAGCAGCATCAACCTGCATCTATGTTGGTCTACTACTATATGATGCTGTGCTGTATGCGATGACTCTTTCTCCACTATGTCTAACATGTGCGATCCTCATATTGATAGGGCATGGCTTCAGCAAAGCTAGCTTATTCACATCTTGTGGATACCTGATGCACATGGCAGGAACGCGCTTTGTCGATGATGTTAAGGTCATGCTTAGGTACAGACAGAGCTATCTTGCACTTGTCTTAGCTTCACTAAACTTATTTGGAATTGTTATTCCAAGTGCAGGATTTCTATTTAAAGAATTATTAGTAGACTTATCATCTACAGTTCAAGCAATCCTGATTCTGCTGTCTACAGCAATATCGATTGGTCTCCTAATGAAGCTCATACTATACTTCAGGATGCTTAGAAGAGAGGCGACAGTGATAGAGCATGTTGAAGCTCATGAGCTAACGATGGAGTATGCTTGTCTAGCTCTTGCAGTGGGTCCATACGTTCTGTTTGTGCCTTATGCTAATCTTCTGCCTCATTTATTGACTGTTGAGAGAGTACTAGTAACGTACCTGATATTTGCTGTAGCACTATTCTTATCAATATCATTATTTAGAAATAGGAACAAGATACCTCAGGGTCTACTATATCTGCTCAAGACCAGGTTTGGACTTGCAGTTCTATTTGACTACTGCATTGCTAGTGCTGTCAGAGCCTTTTCTCGTGCAGCTCAGGTCGTCTCAACGCATGTTGATAGAGCACTGCACGCTGGCTGGGCCTATCTTAAAGCTATGAGAGGACTATATTCTGCTGACAAGGTGCTGGACAAGCTACTTCACGTGTACTTGCCTAGAGCTATGGCGTGTGCAAGTAGGTCTCTTGCTAGGGTTCATATTGATAAATTGCTTAACTACATGATAATAGCATCAATAATATTGATAGTTGTTATTGTGTACGTTACCTTCCTGCTATGATATCTCTAACACCACTAGAGATAATTACCTATTTCGAAGTTGCGGGAGTTGTTCTAGTTCTGCTACTCTGGCATTTCAGGTGCTACAAAGCAATAAGATACGTTCTGGCTGCTCTATGTGCAGCATCTGCACTCTTGTGCATTTACGCGACCTCAGTAGACGTGTCTTTCGCAGTCCTGCTAGTGGGGTTTCTGTGTGCTTCTGCCTGTCTCGTAATGGCTGAACCTGATGCAAAACTTGGACATGTTGCACCTCTCGTAACTAGCCTAATAGCAGTACTTGGATACGCGATAATTATTGCTAAAGACCTTATTACTCTGCTATGTGTCTGGCTATGCGTATCTGTCCTCACAGCTGTGCTCATCCTGAGGTTCGGCAACATATCATCACTAGAGGCAGGTGCTAAGTACATAGTATTCTCTGCGCTTGGCGCATCACTTCTCATAGTTGGCATTGTGCTATGCTTGACACAGATAGGCACAAGCTACACCATGTTAGGCACAGTGCTGATAGTTCTAGGCATAGCATATGAGCTTGGTCTAGTTCCAGTACACGTCTGGCTACCTGACGTATATCTTCTAGCAGACAAGATATCTGTTAGTATACTTGCATCAGCCGTGAAGATACTTGCAGCTATTGCACTTCTCAAATTCCTGATGATTGCGACTCCCTCCACAATTGCTAGACTAGCAATGCTGTTTGCAATACTTGCTGCAGTATCGATGACTCTTGGAAATGTTGCAGCTCTACTTGCAGAAAAGAGAGAGCATATTCTAGCATTTTCAACAATTGCACAGACAGGTTACGCATTTATTGCACTTGCATGCATGAGCAAGGCCCCCATCTCAATGTG
>JAMOMD010000162.1 GCA_027068725.1 Thermoproteales archaeon
ACTATTAGAAATTTTTAATAAGTATAACATATGTAAACATGATAGAATACTGGAAGTCGGCTGTGGGAATGGTAGAGTAATAATTAATCTAGCGCTTAGAGGATATACGAACATTATAGGTATCGACATATGTCCAAAATTTCTAGAAGATGCTAACAGGAAAGCTCTAGAGTACAATGTTTCACATAGAGTAGATCTAATAGCGACTGATGCGAGGTTTCTAGCAAATGTACTACATAGAGCTAAAGTGAAAGCAGTACTGTTCGTATGGACTTCAGTAATAGGATACCACGAATCTGAGGTTGAAGACTCTGAGATACTTAAGCAATGTAAATTCATTACTAGCAAGGGCTCTTACTTAATAGTATTGGAGCATTCTAATAGAGAGATTGTAGAGCAGTTACATGAATTAATTAGAAGTTATTGTCTAATATCGGAATTCGGCGATATCGTGCTTATTGAGAAGCCTCGATATGATAAGGATAGGAAAGTTGTAGAGAACGTGTGGTTATTCTATCGTAGGGTTGGCAAAGATTTAATATTTCTAGGAGATGTTTCTATCAAGCTTAGGCTATATACTCCACAGGAACTTATTGGTCTTGCAATGAGAGTCGGGTGGAAGCCTGTAGAAGTATCATGTAATAAGTACAGGATAGATCTTGTGTTTACTTCAGAGTAATAATTTTATACAATTGTTAAGACTTACTTAACTTCTCGGGCACGTGTATATGCTAGCTGAGTGCTAAAACGTTTTTACAGGACGTCTGTTGGGGGCTCCTATGTCTGTGTTACGCACGATTAAGCATATGTCAATTTTTCAGGGACTTAAACCGATAGTGGGGCCGTCCAGTTCTCATACTACTGCTCCATTTGTAGCAAGTTTTCTTGTCTATAGACTCTTCGAGAAGGGCTTCCTCGAGAATGATATTATTCATCATGTCGAGATACATGGTCGAGAGCGAGGAGACTTACCGTACCGTGGACATAGAACGTTTGGTGCGATTGTTGCAGGTTATAGAGGAATATATCTCGACGATGAAGATTCGCTTTCTAGGACTATCTTAGAATCAGCGTTTGGAGATCCTGATAAGTTGAGACCACGAGTGTATTACCATCAGTTATCGCATCAGGAGACGCTGAAAGGAGCTGTATTCAGACTCTGCTTCATAAGCAAATATGGCGATACTGTACTAGAGGCATACTCGCTTGGCGGAGGTACAGTCGAGCCTCGTTTTCTTGAGGGAGTTGCCAAGAGATACCTCAGGGATGTGAGTGCACTTGAGGCTCTTTCAAGTATAGTATTTGATAGAGAGTTTGAAACAAGAAAAGGTATTCCTCTTTGGCTTTACCTTTCCTTTGGCTCTCTGCTAGGTAAACTGTGTAGTGCTGCATCGGAGTACTTTAACAAAGATCCGGATGAGCTTCTTAGTTTAATAGATGAGAGACAGCGACTATATGCATCATTTAGTACAATTGTGAGAAATTCAAAATCTGAAAAGGCAAAGCTTCACGAGTACGTACTTAGACTTGAGGAGAAGTTGCTTGGTTCTGATATTGTAGACAAATTGTTAGAGAAATATATTGAAATAGTGCTGAGAACGAAAACTAGGTGCTATGACGTCTTGAAAATGGCGTGTGAACGTGTTAGAGATATATTTTACGTATCGTCAATGTTTGTTGAAAATATTGAAGATATAATGATGGAACTTAAGAATCTTGCAACAGGATTGAGAAGTGTTAGGAATACGATGTTCTATGCCTTCATAACAATGCTGCGAGTATTATCATCTAGAATAATACTGAGTGCACCAACAGCTGGCTCTGCAGGAATAGTACCAGCTGTGTTATGCACACTCTACGACATGCTTGGACAAGGCAGAGATGCTGTAGAGGCACTCAAGTCAGCGCTCGTCATTGCCGGACTAGTGAACGTCGTAGCTGCTAACAGAGCCTCAACCTCAGGTTCTCTACATGGCTGTCAAGCAGAGATAGGTGTAGCACTCAGCATGGCAGCTGCAGCATACGCATACATTCTCAGTGACTACGACTCGGACACTGCAGAACGAGCAGCAGTCTTCGCACTCAGGACAGTGCTAGGACTACCCTGTGACCCTGTTCTAGGATTCGTAGAAATTCCCTGCGTCGAGCGAAACATAATACTATCAGAAATTGCAATACTCTCAGCAAAACTAGCACTATCAGGAGCC
>JAMOMD010000163.1 GCA_027068725.1 Thermoproteales archaeon
TATGGACTACTTCTAGCCTACATACCGTACACCAGGACTGTGCTGTCTCTTACCCTCCTGATGATTGGTATTGCTCTAGCCTCATCACCTTATGTATCCACTATACTATACATACTGACTAGAATGTCTAGTGAGAAGGAGAGAGACCTTGCAGTTAGTGTACTATTCACACTAATCTACGTTGGAATTGGGCTTGGTCAAGTCTTAACAGGTATTATTGCTGAGTACTCGATGACTATCGCATACCTGCACCTCGCCATTATCATATCCACACTATCTATTATTGGCATAGTGCTCTACCATAATCTACAACAGAGATAACATACAGGACGAACAAGATAATAGATACCTGATACTATATACCACCTGCTAATTCTATGGAAGAGCTGGCAAAGAAGCTTGACGAATGTATAGATAAGCTATACGCAGCCATAAGAGTAATACTACTTCCTGCAATACTGGGAACAGACACTATCACTACAGATAATCTTAGAGAATTTTGCGAAAGAGCAAATAAATTAACAATGAACTTTTCCCTAAATAGACTCAAGATAATTAACGCAAGATTAGGCTCAATAAACAGAGATGAAATACCATACAATTTCGAAAGCATGCCTCCACTAAGACCCTTCAGAGATTTAGGTCTAGTAAAATTTACCTCAAGCACATACACCGTGAACGATCTTAATAAATATATAGATATTCTAGCAGGCTCTAAGTATTGCAGAAACATACTAAGTGCATTATGTATTCTCAAGGAATTTCGTAATATTTCCCTATCAGAACTTTGTGAGAAATTAAACATTAACGAGAACGAAGCTCTAATAACCGCGGTAGCTATTAGACTGATCTACCCCGCACTTGTCGATCTTGTACTACCTGATGGTACTGAGTTTACACAATTTTTGAAGTATCTTGCAAGTAGTAATATTAAGGTCAGGACGTTGCACGAGCTTGTTGATAATGTACGTCAGAGATATCCTGACTTGAGCAATCTGAGAATTGTTGCTACAGATCTTATAGATAAAGTATCTGACATCGTGTGTGAACTCCTAAGTGAGGCTGAGGAGGTTCAACAGCTTTCAATATATAACATTAGAGAACTTGTTGTGAAGTATCATGAAGACATAATTAAAGAACTTGAAGAGTCTCTTGCACTTAATCGAGAGGTTATCGAGCTCTTTATCTCAGCACTGTCCTGTGGAAATGTTCTGCTTGTAGGCAAGCCTGGTGTTGGTAAGACTACTCTCGCCAGGATGGTATGTAGAATACTCAGGTTTAGACCAATAATCGTTACTGCAAATGCTCACTGGTCAAGACTAGACGTTATTGGTGGCCCAATCCTGAAGGGAGGATCTGCAATGTGGAGATCAGGCTGTTTAATTATCGCACTTGTAGAGCACATAAGGTCTAAGCTTGGAGGTGAGTGGCGCGGTGCTTGGCTTATAATAGACGAGGTCAACAGGGCAGACGTAGATAAAGCATTCAGCGATTTCTTCACAATATTTGGCGACGTAAATCCTGAAGGATGGATAATACCGAGACAGCTCATACACGAGATAGAGTCAATCCCCGAGCTGGATTATTACGCTACCAAACTACTGGACTACGTGAATAAGGGACTACTTGAAGAAACTAGTGAAGGTTACAAAGTACCTCCAGACTTCAGGATTATTGGAACTCTCAACACAGTCGATATTAGGAACCTGTTCACGCTAGGTGAGGCATTCACTAGAAGATTCTACATAATAGAAATAACGTACCCAGAGGATATTGATAAAGAGCTAAGAATAGTATTGAAGAGAGTAGAGAAAGAGTACTCACCAGAGCTAGTAGATAAGTTTATGAGTAGTGCTGATGTTGCGCTTAAGAAGCTAATATACGAACTTAGAAAACTCGGTGAAGTACCATTTGGGTCCGCTCAAGTATATAATCTCATAAGAATGGCTCTTCAAATGTACCAGATTAGGCCTAATGAAGATCCTGTAAAATTACTAAAAAGTGCTGTAGTGACAGTACTATCAATGTCGAGATTTTGGGACGAGAACATTAATCAAGAAATTACTGATCTACTATCGAGGATATTCTCATGAGCTCAGTAAGTTTAATTCAAAGATCAATACAGTACCTGTATGAGACAGTTCATAGACTATATATTTTTCATACTGATCCTCTGGATTTACTGGTAACAGATAAAGAGAAAGCAA
>JAMOMD010000164.1 GCA_027068725.1 Thermoproteales archaeon
GCAAGACTCCGTGTTTGTCGAGTTTCTTTGCTATTGAGAGGAAGTCCTCGAATGTTACTCCTGCCCTGAATAGGTACACTTCCTCTGGCTCGTAGGGGAGTAGTAGTTCCTTGACTATTTCGAAGACGTCTCCTGTTCCTCCTCCCCCTCGAAACTTGTATTCTCTTGGGGCAGTCTTTGCCTCCTCTATCAACTTCGGCTCTGCCTTGACTATCTTCACCTCGGTTGCGCCCTCTAGCCTCAGTCTGAGTGCCTCAGCGAGCTCCTGCAGTACCTGTGTGAAGAGTTCCTCCACGTCTTCTCTTGCAAGTGATTCTCCCCATACGAACCACTTTGCGCTGTATGGGTAGTAGTCTCTTCTTCCGTCCCTGTACTGCACGAGTGGTATTGTACAGGACACGAACGTGACATCGCTAATGTCCTCTAGTCCGCTTGCGTCGTCTAGCTCTATCCAGAGCCATGACTGTAGTGGATGATGCGTAACTGCATCTATCATTATCTCCACCCTAATGTTGTTATCCTCTGACAGTATGACACACTGTGACAGCTTGTCCGTTAGGTAGACTTCTCTACTTCCTTCTCTAACTATTTTCAGTAGGAGTCCGTCAGGATACTTGTCCTCTTTTGCAGGTATGTAGATGTGTAGTCCCTTGTGCCAAGTCACCTTAACGGGCAGCTTGTACCTAATGGCTACCTCATATGCCTTAATCCACCTCTTAGAGTCCAGCTTCGTAAAGTCTATGTCTATCATCACGATTTTCCTACAGAGCCTGAAGCCGCATGTAATTACTCTACCGCATCTCTGTGCTACTGCTCTTAGTGCAGTCATTTTCTTTGTCTCCTGCTTCCACTGTATCATTGGTGCTCTTGTGCCTAGGTAGTATGGCACAATGTAGGACATTTCAGGTGGGTAAGTTACTTGCCATGTAAAGTATTTGAAAAAGAGGGTTCTTGCCTTTTCTAGGTACCGCTCTTTTAGGTGTTGTGGAAGGTCTCGACCTATTTCTTGGCTTATTTTTCCTAGGCTATACTCGACGTATTGCTGATAGTATGGCCAAGTGTCTTCTGGGTTGTTGCTTAGTTTTATGTACTCTAGCAACTGTATTACTTCGCTTACCTTCACGGTTCATCACCTTTACACCTTCTCTTCTGGTCCTACTGGGACGAAGCCTCCCTCTTCTTCTCCTCCTGATGGTGGTGTCGGTGGTGTTCCTGCTGGTGTTGGCGATATTCCTCCTAGGAAGGCGTCTATTGCCTTCATGTCCATTGCAGTTGCCTGCTGCACTCTTCTGCCGTACCACGTCTTTCCAAGCTTCCTGTTGATTAGTGTAAGCCTCTCGGGGCTGAGCTCTACTCTTCTGCTGACCTCGTCGTCACTTATCATGTCTACCTTTGTTGGGTCCATTGACGAGAAGTACATTAGGACTATTGCAACTGAGCCATCATCGTTTGCTATTACCTCGACGTTCTCTAGCGCGTCTAGGAATGGTATTGTGGCTATTCTTCGTGCTGGCGCTAGGAAGGTTTTTCCACGGTCTTCCCTGTCCTTGGACATGTCTATGCCAATTACGTAGACTCCGTTCGAGGGCACTCTACCGACCGTGTCCATGATTATCTTGTCGATTACGTCGTCGAAGGTTGCTGCTGTCTTTGCCTGTGCTATCTGTGCCTTGTCCATGTTGTAGATTCTGTAGTACAGTACTCCCCACAGTCTTGGCCCTGCCTCTACTGCTTTCTTGAAGTAGTCAATCATATCGACTATCCTTATCCAGAAGCCTAGCTTCTGCTCGAACAGTATGTCTGGCGGCAAGAAGGTGACTAAAAACTGACTTCCCGCTAGTGCACCTACCATTCTTCTGCTTATTGCAAACTCTCCGTCGG
>JAMOMD010000165.1 GCA_027068725.1 Thermoproteales archaeon
TTATCGAACTTGTCTCCATCCCTGACAACCTTGTACAGCACCTGTATTCCTGGCTTGACCTCTACAGGAATGACCATTATGCCACAGTTTGGACTAAGCTGCTCAAGAAGTGGCTTAGGTATGTCTCTTGGTGCAGCAGCTGTTACTAGAATTCTATCAAATGGCGCATACTTTGGCAGACCCTTAGAGCCATCACCCACGAATACCTTAACTACGTCTAGCAGGCCGAGCATTGCAAGATTCTGCACAGCATAGAGAGCGAGCTGTGGAAAGAACTCTATTGTGTAGACTATGCCCTGTCTATACATTGCTTCTGCACATACTGCAGCATGGTAGCCTGTTCCTGTACCAACCTCAAGTACCTTAAGTCCTGGCTTAAGTTCGAGAAGTTCGCACATCATTGCAACCATGTGAGGAGCAGATATTGTCTGGTCGAGCATGACCTTGAGAGGAGTATCCTCGTACGCGTACATTCTCTCGTGAGGAGGCACAAATCTATCACGAGGAACCTTCAGCATTGCTTCCTCGACATTTTTTGATTTTATTATACCCTGAAGCTTGAGCTCCTGCACCATTCTTACTCTAGCAATTTCGTAGTCCTTGTCAAATACTAAGAAGTCCGTCGTCATATTTTTAGAAACGTTCTCAAGTTATTTCTAACTTTCTCAATAATTTCCTGAGGAGGTACGTTCTTCAGGTTTGATAGAAAGTTAACAGTATCTCTAATCAGCGGTGGCTCTAGCTCAAGACCGCGATAGCTGTATGGTCCATCACTCTCGAGCAGCAACCTATCTAAGGGAACGAGTTTCGCTACTTCCTGATGTTTTTTCTGTATCTTAATTGCGGGATTGATAGATACGAAATATCCCTTGTTCACAATTTCCTCAAGAAGATCTAGTGGACCTGTATACCAGTGAAAGTTTGCTCTTTCAATATCGTACTTTATCACGAGATCAAAGACTTCTCTCCAAGCACCTGCTGAGTGTATGTTCATTGGCAGTGAGTACTCCTTAGCTACATTGAGAAACTTCAGGAAGAACTCTCTCTGTCTCTCGATAGTGTCAGGCACAAACTTTGTATCAAGCCCAACCTCGCCAATACACATTGCCTCACCCGCGAGTTTGCAGACCTTGTCCGCCTCATCGCTTGGGACCTTATCTACCATCCATGGATGAACACCGACACACGGAACAACACTATCATACGTCTTTGCAAGTTCCAGAGTCTTTCTGCTACTAGGCTCGTCGTCTGACACTGCAACTATCGTGAAGTTACTAACAAACTCACGTATTCTAACATCTGTAAACTCGTGAAGATGACAGTGAGCATCAACTAGCTCTCGTATCGTGACTCTCCGTGACACAGACACACCAGTGCAGGGGGTCATTATTTAACTTCTCAGGTACTAACATCACGAGAATCCATGCTAGACACGTTAAGCTTAGACTTGCTAGAAAAGGCAGTCAAGGTACTTGACAAGTACAGTCTCTGTGACCATTGTCTTGGACGTCTATTTGCTCGTGTTGGATATGGACTAGAAAACTACGAGAGAGGACAAGCAATAAAAAATACAATATTCCTACTAACCTACTACACTCTTCAGAAAACAACAGACGAGTCTTTAAGAGAAAAACTACTTGATATAATAAGAAAACTTGCACGCACAGGACATGAGCCAAGTCTCAGATTTTTAAGAGAAAAACTTAATCAGGATATACAGGTAGAGAAATGTTATATATGTGAGGACAAGTACTTCAACAATATAGATAACATTGTTCAGAACATACTTGAGACAATTAGCTCAGCAGGCTACGAATTCAAGACATATTATGTAGGAACATCAATATCTAGGGAAGTCGTTAAGAGAGAGCTTGACCTATCGGTAGAGTTTGGAATAGATACTGCAGAATCTATAAAGAGAGAGCTTAACCGTTTAATTGGAAAGAAGATAAAGGAAAGACTGCCACCTGATAAAGTATTCTCTAGACAAGACGCAGATATTGAGATTGTTGTTAATATGGAGACTGGAGAAGTAAAACTTGAAGTAAAGCCACTATACATACTGACAAGATATAGGAAAATCTTCAGAGGCGTATCACAGGTGCAGTTAAGGCTTAATGTAATTACTTCACTTCAGAAAGTACTTAATGAGAAACTTGCGACGGAGCTAGAGGCAGCCGAGGCTATAGTACATGCATCAGGTAGAGAGGATACTGATGTCAGGATGCTAGGCGATGGTCGTCCTCTTGTTATAGCATTTGTAAGACCTAGAAAGAGACCCTCACTTGAAACTATTAGAGAGCTCTTTCTCAATAAATTCGATGACGAACCTGTTGAACTTGTTGACAGTGTTACAAAGACTCAGCATGCAACTATTGTAAAGTTGAAGCAAGAGTCTTCGAGACATACTAAAATTTATAGAGCTATAGTGCTCCTAGATCAGGACGTTGATGAGGAAAAGCTTAGATCTCTTGAACAGTATTTTAGGAATAGGCAGATAACACAGTATACTCCAAGAAGAATAAAGAGGAAGCCTCTGAAGAAGAGAGTTAGAATGGTTTATGAACTTAGAGCTACAAAAATTGCGCCAAGACTAATCGAACTTTTGATAAAGTGTCAGGGAGGTCTCTATGTTAAGGAACTTATAACTGGAGATGAGGGAAGAACAACACCAAGTATTGCTGATACACTCGGAATTAATGCAGAGCCTATTGAACTTGATGTACTGGATGTTCTTGAGACAAGGTCATGAGTTTGTCAAAGCTTGACATATGTAGGAGATGTGGTGCGTGGTGTTGTCAAAGGTTTGATTATAGTACCTGGTTCGTGAGGTATAGTCTGTGGGATATTTTGAGAATTTCTCAGAGACTTAGCATGTCCCTTGACGTGTTTGTAGAGAAGTTTGTACATTTGCTAGATCAGGGCTCCTATGCAATTCCTGTAATAAGATCATATAGCGGAAAGTGCCCATTCTTAGTAGATAGTACATGTTCAATACATGAGTACAAGCCTATTGCCTGTAGAGTATTTCCTGTAAGACCGCCAGGCTGTGCATATGATGAGAGATGTCCCTTATCTCTGCATCCTGAACTACTTGTAGAAGAGGAGAGTCTTGTACCACAGTACCTGTATGAGCATTTACGTACTGAGCAACTTCTGTGTGAGTACGGTGTAAGAACTAGTCGAGACTTGTTACAACTTCTAAAAAGATTAGTTAAGTCATGAGTTTGCTAAACATTTGCCATGCAGAATATGCATATTTTGGAACTATGTACATGTGTGGAAATCCCTCGTATTGTGCCCAGCAGCACGTTATTATCAATCCTGCACTAATTATCTCAAACAACACGTTAAGTGCCTTGAAGTGCTGTCGAAACATTTTCTTTGCCATTAGATTAATGCTGGAAGACAATTGAAGTTGTTCGACATTTCCAAGTCTTAGACTTCTAGGAAGGTCAAGTATTGATAGTACTCGTATTAGTCTTTTTGCATCATTGCTTAGTCTTCTACATCGATTAAGTACGTCCTGTTCTAGTGTTATGCAGAAGTCCTGATTTTGTTCTAGTTCTCGGATGATGAGCATCTGGACATCGTAGAGCTCTTCAGGAGGTATCTTGGACACGAGCTTGCTTATGGCACTATCGTAGAGTGCTGGAGAACCGTACTTCAGCATGTAGCTTAGTCGAGCACCTGATGATCCAAGACATAGAGACCAGTAGTAGAGAGCGTCAAGTGTCCTGTAGTCTAGGTCGGTAAGACCAAGGTCTTCGAGTACTCTAGTGAGCACTCTGGTACTATCTTTATGGTAGCCATTTTGCAAATATCTCTTTTCCCGTCTGTGGCGCCTGCTCGTACTTCTCAAGTGCGTCAAACGTCATCTTCAGGAGGCGGACAGTGAGTGGATGCAGTACAAGTAGGAAGTCTGCACCTGCCAGAACCATCGTTAGTGCACTCAGGAACTCCCATAATGGTCCACGTACCTCTTTTGGACCCCAGAACTCGTCCATCTTCATCCATGCCTCACGTGCAGCCCAGGCATTTGATGCAGCCGCAATTATGGGATACTGGAGCTCCTTGTCTCCTGAGAGAGCAGCAAGTCTAGCACGCTCCATTATGCTGTACGAGTACTCCCATCCGTAGCCTATTCCTGCGCCAAACAGGTCTATTGTAATGTCCTCAGGGGCAAGCCAGGTCGTGAGCTTTCTTGTGAGCTGTCTAGCCTTGTCAATGTCCATTGTTACGGAAGCAACAACAGCATGATTACACTTCTTTATTATTGGTGCAATCTCCTCAAGCTTCATGTCTAGCGTAAGTGGACTAATTAGTAGTCGCTCTCCCGCAAAGTGCTCAGCAATTGCCTTAAACACTTCCTGATCCTTCTTCGGGTTTCCTGAACCTCCAATGAAGAGAGGAACCTTCACAGCCTGTAGAACTTCCTCGACAACTTTCACAGCCTGGCTTGGAGGAGCGTCCATGACCTTGGGGTCTGTGCTTACTAGATGAACATTGACCATGTCTGCACCAAACTTTTCAACACATGCACGAGCCCACTCTGGAGGATTGTCGAGAAGATCCTTGCCTATGGCGTCTCGTACTGCTCTTGGTAGTGGAACCTTCGTGTCAAACACGTCCATGCTTATTATCGGTCTGTAGAATCCTCCAGGACCAGCGTATAGTCTAGGAGCATCCCATCCTCCGATAGTGTACGTGACTTCTCTAGTACCACCCTCACTCTTTGTTGCTCCTAGCTTAACTGCAACAATCTTGCCTGTCCACTTAACTTCAGGTCTCTTCATCTCAGCCTTTTCGAACTCGAACTTCTCCTCAACTACAGGAGCAGCAGGCGCAGGCTGCAGTGGCTGCTGTACTATCTGCTGGACAATTGTCTGGACGAGTATTATGGGGTGCAGCCCAATTTCCATCTCCTCTATCTCAACCTCAACATCGTCAAGCTCTAGCTCAGTTGCTTGAGCTAGCTCTCTTGCAAACATCTCGACTAGTCTTTTCGCAAACTCACGCTCTCTCTCATCTGCTGCCATGCTTACCACCTTCCTGCTGTCCCTTGCGTATAACTACTTTACCAATCCTAACCTTGACGCCTCGCAATTTTAGACTAGTCACGACGGGACCTTGAATAGCAGCAACACCAGCAGGCACGCCAGTCACGGGAGCAAGCTGCTGTGGCAGCTGAACAGGCTGCAGCTGCTGTAGAGCTTGAGCTGGTACCTGTGGTGCAGCTTCTGGCTTTGCCTCAGGTGGCTTCTCTTCACGCTTCTCCTCCTGCACAGTCCACCTCTTGGTAACTGGGTGACCTACCTTAATTAGGAAGTTGCGCAGATCTTCGACAGTTGGAGCCTCTTTCTCTGTTGCAATCTTGTCTACAAGCTCCTTTGGAATCCAGTCCTTGACTCTCTCCTTCAGGACGGAGTCCATCCAGACAACTCTCTCCCATCCACCATCCTTCTGCAAGAACTTCCTAGACCTGAGGTAGAGTATTCCAATACCAACGAAGCCGCTCACCTGCTTGCCACCACTTATCATGTTTGCTATCTGCACAAACGTTAGTCCGTTCGGTGCTTTTCCAGTGAAGCCACGTGAAATTATTCCAAATCCATCAACTTCAGGAATGTAGAAGACTATCGCCTCAAAGCAGCCACAGGACGTGTGTGGATTCTCAAGTGCACTATGAAGCTTAACTGCTTGAACAGCTCCCTGAGACTTCTGTTTAACTACCTCATTAACAGCATCGTACTCTCCTCCTTCAGGATCAACTAGCTTACCCTTAGGTATTGGGAATATTGGTCCCTTTGGATCGATCATTGCAGCTACCTTAGCATCAATCCACGTCATTGCACCGCAGTTTGCTGGTCTTTCAGGAGTTATGACACACACATGTGTTGGTGCGAATGATTGACATAGGACACATCCGTAGAATGTGTCAACATCCTCCTCCTTTAGGCCAAGAGCTCTCTCATCGCGCTCCTGGTAGGCTTTAATTGCTTCAGGATATAATTTCTCTACTTCCTGTGGATCTGTAACAAATGTGACCTGTATCTTCTTTATCATTGGAAAGTCTGCCTTGTACAGTCTGAGCAGAACCTTGCCAATGTGCTCAAATCTCAGTCCCTGCTTCACTGCCTTCTTCGATATTCTAATCCAGATATCGTACCTCTGTCCTGTGTGCATTATTCCCTGTATCCAGTTCATGTAGTAGTGGATCTTTCTCTCGAACACACCTTCATACTCAGGCTTGAGCTCCTCGCCCCATGCCTCTAATATTATCGCAAGTGGCTGAGAGGATCCTTCAGGAAGCTCGTGTAAGTCACTTCCTATCAGAACTATCTTGCCATCCTCTACCTCTGACTCGTTTGCCTTGACTCTGAAAAGCTCGAACTTGTACTTGACTTTCAGTCCTCCAAACTCAACGTGCATGTCTGGCTTTCTTATTCGTTCGCCTTCGTAGGATGGGTTCACGTCGACGGGAATGTCATTGAACGCTAGCTTCCTCTGCTTACATAGCTCATCGTAGAATACTCTAACGTTTGACATTAAGATGAGCCGGCTTGGACACGTGCAAGGTCTTTGATATGTTTTGTACTTTAGGTACAATGATCTATAATTGAGAAACTGCTTCCCATGACATGTGATAATTATCACATTGATCTAGGATACCTCCTAGTCGAGAGGCACGCATCTGACTATTAAGTATTTTCTACCATTACAAGTCTCGGAGCCCAATATATTCAATATCTTCAGCTTAACACCAGGCTGGACAGTACACTTCTCCTCACCATACTTCGTGCATAGCCTATCCTGACATTGACTGTCTACCACAGTGTAAGTCACTACTACTCCTTCAATTAGATTAGACTGGTATGGCAACGCTACAACTACTGGAAGTTCCTCAACAACAACAGGAACAAGGTTCTCACCCGTGAGAAGACACTTGTCTGGTCTTGGCAAGTTTACTCGACGAACCTCTACTACCCTGTACTTTCTGCCAACCTTCAGCCTCGCTATACATATGTTGTATAGTCTACATCTCTTACACTCTTCAGGTATTGAGTACAGTTTAAACACATGACCAACCTTTGCCTGTCCCTCGCCTATTAGCGTGAGTATTCTCTTGTACGTCATTGTCATTAGCAGAGCTGGAGAGTGAGTATGTTAGAAGATTCTTAACTTATCGTTCTTACGATTTTAAACTCAGGAAAGTTTACGAGTAGATCTGGTAGACACATGCCCTTCGACGTGCTTAAGCCTGGTCAGGAAGTGCTATACAAGCTAGAGAACGAGGAGACTAACCCAGAGTGGGGATGCTATCCTGATAAGAGACCAATCGAGCAGTACATTAGGTACGGATTCGTCGTACTCGATAAGCCTCGTGGTCCAACAAGTCACGAGACTGTTGCATGGCTGAAGAAACTTCTAGGATTAAAGAGAGCTGGCCACGCAGGTACACTAGACCCGCGAGTGTCTGGTGTGTTACCTGTAGCTCTTGAGGAAGCAACTAAGGCACTTCAAGCAATTGCTCACAGTGATAAAGAGTATATTGCAGTTATGAAGCTTCACGAGGATGTTCCTGAAGATAAGCTAATAGAAGTTCTTAAGATGTTTGAAGGAGAAATATATCAGAAGCCACCTCTCAGATGTGCGGTTAAGAGACAGCTTAGAATAAAGAAAGTATACAAACTTGAGCTACTTGAAAAGAATGGCAAGTACTGTATAATTAGAATGCATGTTGAAGCTGGAACATATGCTAGAAAGCTGATACATGACATTGGTGAAGTTCTTGGATGTGGAGCAAACATGAGAGAGCTCAGGAGAACTAGAGCAGGATTATGGACCGAGCAGGAAGCTGTCACGCTGAATCAGCTCAGGGAAGCCTATGTGCTATGGAAAGAGTTTGGTTATGAGGACCTGCTAAGGAAGTACATAAGACCTGTCGAAGAAATGGTAAGACATCTTCCAAAGATCTGGGTCAGGGATAGTGCAGTAGATGCAATATGTCATGGTGCTGCACTTGCAGCTCCCGGTGTTGTTAAGCTAACGAAAGACGTGACTAAGGGCTCTCTTGTTGCACTGATGACACTGAAGAATGAGCTCATAGCACTTGCACGTGCAGAAATGAATGCTGAAGAGATCTTGTCAGCGCAGAAGGGAATCGTTGCACGTGTAGTGCGTGTAGTAATGCCGAGAGGAACGTACCCAAGATTGTGGAAGTCTGCCAAGGAGAAGGGAGAAATAAAGTTTCAGTAGTGCATAACCTCTGCCGAACAGACGCTACACAAAGCGTCGTATTTTACAACTTTACAATACGCACAGCACTTCATGCCAATTGACTTGGACTTGCTGGACTATGCCTTACTGGCACTTCGCTGCCTCTTAGTCTACAGTATAGAAGAGCAGATTGGCAATCTCTACCTCATACATTATGTCAGGATACTGAACAACATGACAGATATTTTACGTAATGTACCTCCAGGACACATACTGTCAGGAATAACTGTGAGCGACATCGCTAACCTATACAGGAAGAGGGGAATAGTAGATGATGTTCTGGTAACTAGAGCTGGAAAGTACTTGACGGTAGAGATAGTTGGCTGTAGAGTAGCTAGAGAAGTTCATAAGCTAATGAAAAGACAGGAACATGCATGCCCGCTCCTGATGCCTCTGATACTCGCAGTCTACGCAAACTATGGTCCTCAGATAAGGCTTGCCGAGTATCCGATAATAACTACTGATGGAGCACTTGCTCGATTTGAACTTACGTCACAATCCTGAGAAGATCATCTACACCTCGCTCAGCTGCAAGCTTGATCTCTCGTGCCATTCGCCTGCCCATGTACATTGGCTCATTCCAGTATAGCCAAGAGTATGGACTACCTGTGCCAATGTATATGTTTGTTCCTGCAACAATTCTACCACTAAACTCGAACACTACTATGGTATTATCATCTACTACTATGCTCTCTAGACAGAAGGGGCCAATCACACCTGGTGGCAGCAGTTCCTGAGTCTTTTTAACAAACTTCTTACCATAATCAAGAACCTTCTGTAACATCTTCTCTCTTATTACAACAGGTATATTACCAACAACTACAAACGTTGGCTCTATTCCTAGCTCAGCTGGATTATATGGAAGTCTCTTTAGACCATCAATATTTGTCTCATATCTTATATCAATTCCAAGTATCTCGACCCTATTGAATAGTGGACTATAGAAGTAGTGAAAGTACATTGGCACACCAACTATGTACTTCTGTATTAAAGCCTCTTCAAAACTCTTAATAATTCCCTGTGCTAGATATTCCTCAAGCCTCTTCCTAACCTCGCTGCTATTCCTAGCTAAGAAGAAGTGCTTTCCTCCCTTAGCTCCTGGAAGCTTAACTATTACAAGATCTTCAAAATTTTCATTAATAGAATACTGTCGCGGGATCTCTATTCCCGCCTCTGCAAGAAGTTTCATCTTAAGATGCTGATTTCCTTCCCATACCATTAACATCCTGTTACCAAAAACTGGGAGTTTTATATTGAGAAACTGCTCAGGACCAACATACTCGACAGCGCTACCATGAGGTATGAATATGCAGTTCTCTTTTCTTAACTTGTCAACTATGTTGGGCATGTCTTTGAACTTTTCTACTACAACATACTCATCTATTATGTTTGAAAATTCTTTGTAAAGTTCTAGCCTACTCTTCTCTACTATTAGTACAACTCTTAGACCTTCATCTTTAGCGCCCTTTGCTATCTGTAATGCTGAGTGACTTGCAAGTGTTGCAATCGCCAGATCCTTAAGATTGTATTCTGATAGTATGTTCCTGAGTTCTTCTCTTGTAATGGTTGTTGACATGCTCATCCTATGGTCAGTGCTAGAGTTGTTTTACTATACTTAAGACTTCTTTGAACTTTGGATGTGAAGCATCTCTCACAAGCTCGAATATTATCATGTCTGTTGTTGCTACATCAACACCTTTAGCAAGTAGCCTATGTAGACAGAGCTCGTAGTCAAGCTTTAGCCTAGAGGATGTTGCATCGTAGATCACTATAGGTCTGTATCCTCGTTGAAGCGCCTCAATCGCCGTCTGATACACACATATGTGCAGCTCAATTCCTGTAAGTAGCAGTGTTCTTCTTCCCAGCTCTATTAGTCTACGTTCAAATTCTTGTGCTCCAAAGCAGCTGAAAGATGTCTTCTCTATTGGCTTATAGTCAGGCCCAAGCTCCTGCACTATCTGCTGTACTGTTCTGCCTATTCCCTTGGGGTACTGCTCAGTTATGATTATTGGGATGTTCAGTATTTTGCATACTCGCACTAGTTTGATTATGTTCTTTAGTAATCTTTCTTGTTCATTAACGACCGAAAAGAGTTTCTCTTGTACATCAACTATCACTAGTACAGAGTTTTCAGGACTTGCAAGCATTGTCGTGCACCGCTGATGCTGTAGTACTCTTCTAGTTCTCTGCACGTTTCTTAACGATTCCACATTATAATTTATCTAAGTGCAGAAAAATGTGA
>JAMOMD010000166.1 GCA_027068725.1 Thermoproteales archaeon
GGCTTGTTTAATGAAACTAGCAAGATTTTTGTCAGGACCAGGGTCCTCTCATCATTAACGTATGGTTTCTCAGTGGCGTTAGGCTCCCTCATCACTTCTACCTAGTTTACTACTGATTCTTCAGCTCCGCTCAACGTCATCATTTGTTCAGGTCGGGAATAGTTCATCATTGTGTTCTGGAGCTAATAGTAGGGTCAGCTAAAGGAATTTTCACTCATCTTTCAGGTTGGGGAGTATTCATCACTCTGCTCTACTGACTTTCAATATCTTATTTATGTTTTTGAGAAGTAGTTTATAGTGCCATTTCAGTACTTTTCGTACTGGTCTCGGCATGGTGTTTATATAGTCGAGATCGATGAAACCGCGCTCTTTTGCTATTCTGTCAAGCATGTCCATACTATCAGGTATCTTACCTATCCTGTACAGATCGAGTATTGTTATTCTTTTTATAACTCTATCTCTATTAATCATATATATTCCGCAACAGTCTTCGCATGTTGTTAAATAGAACGTGTCTTCTTTACATACTGCAAAATTTATGCCATATTTAGCACATAGATCTCTTATCGCTTGTTCAGTAGTTACCCTCCAGTCTCTGGGAGGACTTAACAACACGCTACCAAGACTTTCCACATAACTGACCCATCTAATGTTCCTGAGCTCAGGCAAGATATTGCACAGAGTCTTTAGCGTCGCTGCGTCTACTCGTAGAGACTCAACAATAATATGTACCGCACCAGCAGCCTTAATTTGCTGTACTAGAGACTCGTACTCTTTCTCGACGATAGATGGTATGAGAGGCTGATACCTAACCGCGACTGGTATTCCTTCACTAGCGAGTTTTTCAATAATCTTTAGTCTATCTTCAGGTCGTGGCGCATTAGGTTCAAGTTTTTTAGAAACTTCCTCATTTAACGTACATAGTGAGACTTGTACTAGTACTAGTCTATTTTCGTTAAGTTTCTGTAAGATACTAATAATCTCATCCTTTACTACCTGCGTACTTTTCGTATTAACTATCATAGGGATGCCATATTCTGCACATAGTTTAAGTATACGTATGCTTCGTCTAAGACACTTATCATCATTTTGAAATGGTTCTACTAACGTAGATAATCGAAACGGAGGAATTTTCGAGATTTCCCTTCTCTTCAGGTATTTTACAAATTTTATGAACTCCCTCAAGTGTTGTTGTGTTAATTTTTCATCACTCTGCCTATACCACCTGGCGTAGCAGTACAGGCATGAGAATTGACAGTAGGAGCTTGGTTCTACTCTGAATATTGAGTAGCAGTATGTGCTTATTACTGATGATGGATTTATTATGAGCGTTGTTCCCACGGTATTTCTACGATTTTGGTATCATGGGTCTTTGGTAATGGTCTATTACTCGCTTACTGGGTATATGCAGTACTTGAGTGAGAGAACGCCCTTAATTCCTTCAAGACTGTTTGCTAGTCTCTTCACGTCTTTTAGCTTTCCTTTAACAACAATGACCTCCATACAAGTTGTCTTGGTAACATGTACGTGTAGTACTGCTCTAATAACATCCTCGTATTCGTGCTGTATCAGGGTTAGCTTAGTATCTGCCTCGTGATGACCTGTCTCGTATAGAATTATCAGGACGCCGCACACGAGATCTTCGTCCTTTCCGAGAACCCAGGATCTGTCCATTATGTAGGACTCTATTGCCGACATTATGACGTGGGATCTTGTAGTGTTGAGTTCTCGTGCAAGTTTATCTACAATGTCTAGGATCTCCTTCTTTATAGAGATGCTCGTCCTTACGGTCGACATTACGATTTATCACACAGTATCTTAAATAAATGCTGTCCTCATGTTAGCAGATTCTTGGTACTAGACTTGACTTGAGTGGCTCAACTATTCTCAAGCCTCCAGTAGCAGTCTTGCAGACGACGATTTTTGAGAACCTAGAAGTTGAGCGTACCTCTCCAATTATTGAAGCGTTCTCGAACCCCATACTGTGCAGCTCTTGCACTACCTCATCAGCAGCTTCAGGATTAACTGCAAGCACCATCACTCCCTCGCACGCCAAATAGAGCGGATCTATACCAAGCATCTCGCAGAACTTCCTGACAGGAGGTCTTATCGGAATTTTCTCTTCCTCTATCAGTATCACATAATCGCCATATCGTGCCCACTCGTTAAGAACTGTTGCAAGTCCACCACGC
>JAMOMD010000167.1 GCA_027068725.1 Thermoproteales archaeon
ATAACACAAGCACACCTGTCCTAATAACTGCGAACAGTACAACGGCATTTAATGGATCGGTAAATGTATCTATAACGGTGCCAGGGTGCACGGTAAATGTACTGAGCGCTACAGCCACGTACTATAATATAACCAACTCTTCGAACCCTCAGTGGGTTACAAAAACAATCACTCCAAACGGTAATTGGATAAATGTATCTCTTGGTACTAACGCTAACGCAACGCAGGTCAACATTTCTGCAGTAATTAAAATCCTTGAGAATTCAACCCAGCCGTACACGCAACAAGGTACTATCTCAGCTGAGTTTTACAATAACTCTGTTTCAACTCCAGTTGCTACTGCCAGCACGACTTTCCATGTTGCTGAGAAGCTTAGTGTGAGCAACCTAGATCTTATAGCCTACAACTCTACCGGAGCTAAGACCTACGAAGTTAAGTTTGTAACTACTCCTCTCAGCTACAACACGACTACGACACCAAATATAATTGAATACAACTACGGTACGTCTTTCGAGCTTGGCGTCACAAACTACCTGTCCTCCACAGCTGGTGTAACGGTAAAGCTCAGAGATCTCGGCACAGGAAACGAAATAACTGTTGGCACTATACCTAAGGACACATCCTACAAGTCTTTCACTGTTAGTGGCCTTGCGCCAGGTAAGTACGCTTTGCTTGTCGTAGGCAGCAACGGCCTGCCAACATGGAACATAACTGAAGATCCTGTCTTGGTTTCAAATGCTCCACCACAGGTTATCCTTGTGTACAACGCATTCCCAACAATCAGCATAACCCTCAACAACCCGAGAACACCGATCGCTCTCGGAGACGCTGCTTACTTTACAGTTAAGATAACTGGTGTTACACCACAGCCCGGTCAGACAACTGTGCCAGCAAACTTTACGCTTGAAGGTCCATTTAGTAGCACAGTAACCTTCAACGTTAGCTACGGAGGCAACAATGGTACAGTCCACTACATCAAGATTGACACAGCCAATCTTGCTATCTACGTTGACGGTCAGCAGGTAGTTGCACCTTCCGGAGCCGGCAAATCTGGCGACTGGAAGCTTACCGTTACCTGCGAAAACTCTACGCAGAGCGTTACCTTCAAAGTTGAAGATGTCAGCGTTAGCGCAGACCTTCCAAGCAGCGTAGTTAAGGGCCAGTCCCTCACGATCCAGGGTACGACCAACCTTGCTGAGACTGGCAGTGTCTACGACATTAGTGGTAGCAACTACATTAGAGTTATTATCAATGACACTAATGGACATACTGTTTACGACCACACCACTAACGTTAAGTCCGATGGAACTTGGAAGATGGTAGAGTCGTTCGAGCCTAAGCTCAGCTGGCCTACTGGCAGCTACAAGGTTGAAGTTTACGCTTATGCGGCACCAGGTCAGGATGACACCGAGACGTACTACATCACTGTGAACAACCCGACAATAACTCTAAACCTTGCAAATGAGTACTACAGAGGTGAGAGCCTCTACATACAGGGTACCAGCGATCTTGGAGCTGGAGCTCATATACAGATAACGGTTCAGAACGCAGTGTTCAACAACGGTGAGGCTCTCCTTGTCACGTCTGTTACAAGCAAGCAGGCTGCTGGCACTCTCTCTGGTACAAGTGAAATTCTCAACGTCTACACCTCCGCAGACGGCAGCTGGCAAACCGATGAGCTCTATATTAACCCAGACGCACCAAGAACAACCTACACAGTCGTTGCTAAACTGCTCGACGAGAACGGCAACCCGGTTGACGGTGTCTCCGCAACGGGCACAATCAACGTTGTCAAGCCAATCCTTACAGCTAAGCTCAGCATGACCAATGTTGTGAGAGGCGCTAAAGTTACTCTCAGCGGTACTAGCCCGATAAGCACACTCGTACTCTTCACGAGCGATAAGGGTGTGTTCGAAAACGTGCCCAAGCTCCCAACAGACAGTGGTCTTGTCACTCAGGGCATGGTTATTAAGACGATCTCCGGCAGTGATGTGTTTAAGGTCACCCTTACAGTCAACAAGTCTGCTAGGTACGACACCTACACGCTCTACGTCATAGCTTCTCCGGACAAGCAGACTTATGACCTTGCTAAGGACCCATACGTGCAGCTCAGCGTCACAGTCGTGCCAGTTGGCATACTCTACGCACCTGACACCTTCACAGTCACGCAGGGCTCTGCTAAGAAGCTTTTC
>JAMOMD010000168.1 GCA_027068725.1 Thermoproteales archaeon
TCTCATATCCTGTAGAGCACATGTTACAGACATTGATCGTGTAGTTGTGACTTATAGAAAGGACGAGTTCGGCAAGTATGACTATGTTCTATTCTCAATAATTCTGAACAGGGGATTCGTCATGTACGTATCGATGAACAATAGACCAATCGATGTGAGTGCTATAGCGACACCTTACAGGATGCATCACATAACACTCATAGTATCATTCTACAATAATGCGACAGCTTGGACATGTATCAATGCTACACTTCAGCTAGAGATTGAGTGTAATGGTGAGTCTACTGTAGTGCCTGTGCTTAAGATAGGTGAGACATGTCTTCAGCCTCTATCCTCTATAGTCAATACAACAGTAGTGAAGTTGTCTCATGGCATGCATGGCTGCTGGATGTACCTTGTTGGAAAGTATACTGTGAATCTTGTGAAGACTTACAATATCAAGGTCAAAGTTGGGTACTTGTACAGATAGTTCAGCTGTTGATAGATTGCGGGTCGGGTTTTTAATATGGTGAACCTTAGGTGCTGTAGTTATGACTGATGAAGTTATTTTGCGAGTAGCTGAGGCAAGGTCGAGAGATGTAGGAAGAGGAATAGTGAGAATACCGACTAAGTACATGAAGATACTTGGCGTTGAGCCAGGTGATTATGTTGAGATCATTGGCAACAAGAAGGTCGCATATGCACAAGTGTGGCCAGCGTACGTTGATGACGAGGACAAGGACATCATCAGAATGGATGGAATACTGAGACAGAACGCGGGTGTTGGAATAGGTGACAAGGTCAGAGTCAGGAGAGCACAGCTGAGACCAGCACAGAGAGTAGTTATTGCACCTGTCGGAGAGCCAGTACGTGCAGATCCTGAGTACCTGAAGAGAGCGTTCCTACTAGGCAAGCCAGTCTGGAAGGGCAGCATCATCGAGATACCATACTACACTGGCAGCATCAGATTCGTCGTAACACAGGTCACACCAGGACCAGCAGCTTACGTAGGCATTGATACAGAGGTCATAGTTAGAGAAGAGCCAGTTAAGGAGACTGAGCTTGTTGTTCCTCGCGTAACTTGGGAGGATATTGGTGATTTGGAGGAGGCTAAGCAGAAGATTCGTGAGCTTGTTGAATTACCGTTAAGACATCCTGAAATATTCAAACACCTAGGAATAGAGCCGCCTAAGGGCATATTGCTATATGGCCCACCAGGATGTGGTAAGACTCTACTCGCCAAAGCAGTTGCAAATGAGGCAAATGCATACTTCATACACATCAATGGTCCAGAAATCATGAGCAAGTACTACGGCGAATCAGAGGCGAGATTAAGAGAGATCTTCGAGGAGGCTAAGAAGAATGCTCCAGCAATCATATTCATAGACGAGATTGACGCAATTGCTCCAAAGAGAGACGAAGTCTCTGGAGAGGTTGAGAAGAGAGTTGTCGCACAGCTACTGACACTCATGGATGGTCTTCAGGAGAGAGGACAAGTCATCGTAATAGGAGCAACAAACAGACCGGAGGCTGTTGATCCAGCACTTAGGCGACCAGGAAGATTCGACAGAGAGATCTACATAGGCATGCCTGATAAGAGAGCTAGAAGAGAGATACTTGCAGTACATACCAGGAATGTGCCACTGTGCACTAAGGAGGACGTGGAGAAGGGCATATGCAAGCCAGGTGACGAGGTTGATCTTGACAAGCTTGCAGAGATGACTCATGGATACACTGGTGCTGACCTTGCAGCACTTGTGAAGGAGGCTGCAATGATAAGGCTCAGGAAGGCAATAGAGGCAAAGGAGATCGACATTGAGCAGCCAGAGATTCCGCCAGAGCAGCTACAGAAGATCAAGATCGGAATGTCTGACTTCATGGAGGCCCTGAAGTACGTTCAGCCAACAGTCCTGAGAGAGGTAATTATCGAGGTACCAGAAGTAAGATGGGACGACATTGGAGGTTACGAGCAGGTTAAGCAGGAGCTACGCGAAGTAGTAGAGTGGCCACTAAAGTACCCGAAGTACTTTGAGGAGCTTGGAGTAGAGCCACCTAAGGGCATCCTACTCTTTGGACCGCCAGGCTGTGGTAAGACGTTGTTAGCAAAGGCAGTCGCCACCGAGTCTGGTGCAAACTTTATCGCAGTCAGAGGTCCAGAAATACTAAGCAAGTGGGTAGGAGAAAGCGAGAGAGCAATTAGAGAAATCTTC
>JAMOMD010000169.1 GCA_027068725.1 Thermoproteales archaeon
CTCAACATATTCTTCTCTTAACACCTTCGCAATCTTAGACCACACAATCCTAGCCATCCCCAAACCCCCGAGTTGTGTGTAGAGTTTTGGCCTAATTAAGATGTGGCATGTTCTGATGTGCTTGATGAGGATGGGAGGAATCTCTTTTCAATAACGTATTCTTGACAGTTCAAGACCTGTTCTCGGTCCTCTGAACCTGAATCTGTCTCTTTTGACGCTTAAGAGACTCATAATCCAGGAGGGTCACAGTGCTGAGATCAAAGAAAGAGCTTGAGCTCGAGGTACAGAAAGTTCCTCTCTACCAGAAGCCAAAGGTCGAGCTTGAGCAGTATGTGACTGATGCATCAATTGTGGCTGAGCTCGTGTGGCTAGCATACATGAGGCAGGAAGTTACTGACAGTAGAGTGCTCGATCTCGGATGTGGTACTGGAAGATTCTCCATAGCTGCCGCACTTGCAGGCGCGTTACAGGTCGTGTGCCTAGACATTGATACTGAGGCTATAGCACAGGTCCGCGACTATGTTAAGCAGATCGGGCTCGACACCATAATTGATCTCGTAGTAAGTGATGCTACAAGACCACCACTCAGACCTGTGTTCGATGTCGCATTTCAGAATCCGCCATTTGGCATACAGTCACGACGTGGCATAGACATAGATTTTCTACGCTCAGCAACTGAGCTCAGTAGAATAGTCTACACAATACATAAGGCAGAGACGAGAGATTACGTTCTAAGAAAACTACAGGAGATGGGCTGTACTGCTGATGTAGTTGGTGTACGTATCATAAATATACCACCAATGTATAGACACCACTACAAGAGATTACACAAGGTGAGCGTTGTCCTAATACGAGCATCAAGAAGCTAGTCTGCATATCACTTATTAATTCTGTAGGTTAATCATTACACTTAGCAACATAATGCCACAGGGAAAACTAGTAGAGCTAGAGAACGTGAATGTTCTGCTTGATGGTCGTAGAGTCTTGAAGAGTATTAATTTCTCGGTAAGTAGAGGTGATAGAGTAATTATACTTGGCCCAAATGGTTCTGGTAAGACTACTCTTATAAGAACAATGTTATATCTTGTTAAGCCTTCTTCAGGAAAAGTAGTGTGGCATGTTAATGATGGAGTCATGGCTAATCTAGAGGAGCTATTTGGAGCACTTCATGTCCCTAGTAGAGAAATGTTAAGATTTCTCAAAGATTGCCTAGAATTCTGTGATAGTAACCTCATGATGAGCATGTTAGAGAAATTTAATATAAGCAATAGAGATCTTGAATTAAGCATATCTAAATTATCGACTGGTCAGAAAAAGATTATTCTAAACACAGTTGCAATAGCCTGTGGTGTAAATGTTACAATACTAGACGAGCCTTTTGAAGGACTTGATCCTTACCGTAAGAGTGTTCTACTAGAAGTTCTTCAAGAACTAGATCAGGATAGAGGAATCATAGTTGTGACACACGAGACTGCACTTCTGAAAATGTTGAGAGACTGGAAGGTGTACCTGATGGTTAGTGGATCACTGTACGGTCCAGTTCCAGTTCAGGATCTTCTAGAGGCAGGAATAGTCTATGGTAAGAGGGATAATGCCATACTTCAGCTAAAGATAGACGACAAGATCGTGAGCATAGTCAAGGGAGAAGGACATCCAATACAGAGCTTGACAACACTAGACGAGCTATATGCAATACTGGTAGCACAGAGAGCACAGAAGCAGGAGCTAGCTCCTCTAAGGTGAGCACCATGCGTCCGATAGTGAGCTCGTTCAGACTAGCTCTACTTCACAACGTCAAGTTTAGAGAGGCCTTACTTGGTGGTGCAGTAGTTTCACTACTAATGTTGTTCTTTGGATATTCTCAGGTAAATGGAAAAATTAGTGTGCAATCTCTAGTACCTTATGTAGGTTCCTGGTTTGCAATATCTTGTATATTGATACTATCTGTCGTCTCAGCTCCAATAATATTCCTAGTGTACGACATTGCGCCACTATTAGCATTCTTGAGCAGGTTCTCAAGATTTAGACCATGGCACTTCTATGTAGGGCTCTTTCTAGCATTCTTATTAGGGACTTGTGCAATATTTATCATAACTTACTTCCTAGGCTACGTCCTAATGTACATACTTGATAGAACAATAATATTGGACTACATAGCTAACTGGTACATGCTG
>JAMOMD010000170.1 GCA_027068725.1 Thermoproteales archaeon
TGGTCTCCAGCTCCTGAGTGAGGAGATTGGTGAGCCATTTTTCATAATTGATTGGCCAACAGAGCTTAGACCATTCTATACCATGCCTAGAGAAGACGATCCTAAGTACAGCGAGTCGTTTGACCTAGTGATTGATGGTATCGAGATCGCGTCAGGAAGTACGAGAATTCATGAGAGAGCGAAGTTAGAAGAAGAGATGAGGAAGAGAGGTCTCAATCCTGAGAATTTCCAGTTCCATCTTGAGGTTTTTGACTGGGGAATGCCACCACATGCTGGCTTTGGCTTGGGATTGTACAGGCTCTTGATGGTTCTTCTAAAGAGAGATAACATCAGAGAAGTAGTACTATATCCACGTGATAGGTACAGACTTGAGCCATGAGTCGCCGAAGAGATAGGAGAGAGATCAGGGAGCTAGTGTTGAGGAAAATATGCGAGAGTAAGTACGTGCTTGAGGAGCCTCAAGAAATAGTTCAGGATCTTGCTAAGAGAGGAATTGGCACACTCGAGAATGGTAGACTTGTCCTTTCTCCAGTTGAGGTTGCTTACCTGATGACAAGGTACAAGATCAGGATTAATGGAGAGGAGCCTTCTCTAGACAAGGTTCTTCAGGGCATTGACAACTTCCTGAAGTTTGTAGTTTATCAAGATCTAAGGAAGAGAGGCTATGATGTGAAGTTAGCTGGTCCTGAAGCTCCTATCGATCTTCTAGTATGGGACAAGGGAAAGAGAGCCTCAGAGGCACAGCCAAGGTATGGCGTCAAGATTGTAACGGAAGGTCTTGGAATACGTGTCCTAGATCTAGCAGCATTATTGAAGTACTGCGAGAGCATGGGTCTACAGCTAGTTCTTGCACTAGTAAGCAACGATGGCGTAGTCACGTACTATAAGACATTCAGTCTGCGTGCCGAGAAAATAACGCAGACATAGTTACAGAACTTCGACAAGTAGGTACCTGTTACCTCTCGGTAAGTATCTTACAAGCTGTCCAACCCCCACTGATGGGTGCACATGTTTACCATTAAGCACAGCCTCAACTAGTGTCCCATCTGGCTCCACTCTACTACAGGATCTACTATAGACAATGTTTCTAATAAAATACCTAAGACCAATCTGAACAAGATCCTTAGTCCAGCTACAGCACACATGTACGCTGAGGTTTAACCCCCTCTGCCTAATACTATTCAGTATCTTTAAAGCAGACTCGTAGCTTCCTCTCACAGTTCCGTCCTGATCTATGTAATACCCCCTTGACCTTAAGGCTCCTTCATTACTTTCACTGACATCAACTTCGTTCAAATTAACAAATGATATTATCTCGTTCTCATATAGAAGCTCTACAACATTTATAATACTATCAGCCATGTCAGGCAGAGCAGGAACTTCGAGGCCAATATCAAAGCTAGCACATTTTCTAAGTAGTTTCAGTGCTGGTAACAGACGACTAACTACGTCTGGGCTAACTACGTGTAGACGAAGCTCATCTAAGGGAGTATTATACAGTTTCTCTAGAACTGTCCTAGTTAGATGAGCAATGTTTGTATACATATGAATATGAAAATCTTGACCATACAATGATTTTAGTGTTCTACAAATCTCTATAACTCTATCAATTACCAGTACAGGTTCTCCACCAGTTATTGCAAGACCACTTGATGCGCAAAGATCAATTTCTCTTATTAGAGAGCTAACCGAGGAAACAGGCAGATCATTTATGTACATGACATCTCGACCCTTTCTTGCACGAGAGATAGGGCAGTAGAAGCAGTTTGCCCTACATAGACCTGTAACGAAAAGCACGCTCTTGAGACCTCTAAGACATAGTGCACAACCTCGCGGCAAGCTCCCATGCACAATGTTATGCTTATTATAGTGATAGCGAGTCCTAACCACGTGAAGAAGAGTGTAATAGCAATATTTGTAATACTCTGCGCACTTGCCACAGCACTAGCATACACAGGGTATCTACTATACAAATTCATAACAACAAGAACCGCAGCTAAAACAACAGGAATAACACATGTAGCAAGAGTACCAATATACACTACAGGAGGAGCTCATAAACTAGGAAGCGAAGAAATTGCTAAACTCAAGAAACTTATATCAAACATTCTAAACATGTCGATATATCCTGGAAACTCAGTTATAATACATTCAGGGTATCAAA
>JAMOMD010000171.1 GCA_027068725.1 Thermoproteales archaeon
CTGGCCTTCCTGTAGTGACTGAAGCTATGGATACCAGACATGTTGATCTTGTAGCAAAGTATGCTGACGCTATTCAGATTGGTGCAAGAAATGCGCAGAACTTCCATCTCCTGAAGGAGGTTGGCAAGGCAGGAAAGCCCGTGTTCTTGAAGAGAGGTTTTGGAATGCTTATTGATGAGGTTCTTCTAGCTGCAGAGTACATTGTTCTCGAGGGCAATGATAGAGTAGTCATAGTCGAGCGTGGCATAAGGACATTCGAGAAGAGCACGCGATTCACCTTAGACATAGCTGCAGTGCCAGTAATCAAGAGCAAGAGTCATCTACCAGTCATAGTTGATCCAAGCCACCCCGCAGGTCGACGCGATCTCGTAGAGCCGCTTGCACTTGCAGCAATTGCAGCCGGTGCTGATGGTCTTCTGATAGAGGTTCACGTTGAGCCTGATAAGGCACTATGTGACGCAGAGCAGCAGCTGACGCCTGACCAGTTTAGTAGTCTAATGAGTAAGATCAGGAGACTTGCCGAGGTTCTCGGCAGAACTGTTCCCTAGCGAGAGTACAACATTTACAATAATTCGCAACACATATCTTTCTAAAGGAGCTAAGCCTCGAGTGTCCTCTAACGCAAAGTCAGGAAATCCGGCACCGCTAGGTCTAGCGGGCTTTGGCCTAACTACAGTTCTGCTAAACCTGAACAATGCTGGCATAGTAGCAACAAGCGTACTGACGATGTGTTACGGATTCTTCTTTGGAGGACTTGCACAGGTTCTTGCGGGAATGATAGAGTTCAGGAGAGGCTCGACATTTGGAGGTACAGCCTTCACAGGCTATGGATTGTTCTGGATAGGGCTCGCGCTGATGGTACTACTATGTGATTGGCTGAAGGTTGCGCCACCCCCATCTCCTGCAGAGCTTGCTGCTTGGATGTTCATGTGGGGCATATTCACAGTGTACTTGACGATCTGCGTCCTGAAGACAGGGCCAAACGCGCTACGTGTAGTATTTGTAACATTGACAATACTGTTCTTCCTCCTATCAGCAGCATTTGCAGCTCAGTCACAGCTACTGCTACATACTGCAGGATATGAGGGCATCATCTGCGGTCTCTCAGCAATATACACGTCAGCAGGACTGATAATAAACGAGGTCTATGGAAGACCAGTAGTCCCACTATGAGATAAACTTAAAAACTCGTGCAGAGTCGTGAAGCAAGAACAATAGGGGCCCGTAGCTCAGCCTGGTAGAGCGCCCGGCTGATAACCGGGAGGTCCCGGGTTCAAATCCCGGCGGGCCCACCAACAACATTGTTAAATATCTTCAACATTCTAACATTCACCTTGTACGTCAGTTTAAAAGAACCTCATCAGAGCTCAGCAAGAGCCTGATTCATCACTTATGTTCACAAACATAATAATTGACTTAAAATTCTTTGTCTTACACGAGTCTCAATGACAGATAAGTACTATCTTGTGAAAGAGAAAGTTAAAGAACTTATATTGAAAGTCCAGACTGAGCTTCCTAGAGATGTTGTAGAGAGACTTCGCTCTCTCAACGTTACTGGTCTTGGAAAGGTAATGCTTGACTGCATGTTGAGAAACTGCGAGCTTGCAGTAGCTGAGAGAAAGCCAATATGTCAGGACACTGGCACGCCTCTCTTCATTATTAAGATTGGTATAGGGAGCGAGCTCTTCCTTAACTGGAATAGACTTCTCGAGGAGGCATATGTAGAATGTGTGAGAGAGATTCCTCTTAGACCAAATGCCGTAGATTCTGTAAGTAATAGAAATACAGGTACGGGAGTTGGCTATGGCATTCCTGTAGTTGATGTAGAGTTCGTGGATAGTGACGGCACTGAAGTCTGGTACATTGCAAAAGGTGGTGGAAGTGAGCTTCCCTGTAGAGCAGTATGTGTAATTCCTGAGAAGGGATGGAACGTTCTTCCTAGATTTGTGAAGAAGCTTGTCAGTAAGTACGGTAGACTTGTATGTCCTCCTATTGTGATAGGTATAGGAGTTGGAGCAACCGTTGATTCAGCTCTTAAACTTGCTAAGAGAGCACTATACTTACGTAAGCTAGGCGAAAGGAACTCTAATACAAAGATAGCAGAACTTGAAGAAAAATTAATTGAAGAACTTAACAAAGAAAAAATTGGCATA
>JAMOMD010000172.1 GCA_027068725.1 Thermoproteales archaeon
GAAGGCAAGAGTGTCACTGCACAATCATCAAGGTACTACGTAACACATGATGCAGAGAATATGAGCTGCATAACAGTGACAGTCAAGGGCACTGGCACTGCATATGCTAGACCTATTGGCTATAGGCTAATGATAGTAATTCAGAATGAAGAGCCTTCAAAAAACGTGTCTCAAATTGTTAGAACTGTAACAGAGAAGTATAGGAGGATATTAGAAATACTTACACTAGATGGATTTAAGGTATTTACAAGATCTATAGAACTAGTACCTGAGTACAGCTGGGTTTCCTCACATAGAGTACTCGTAGGATACGTATTCAGGATAACGATCGATGCGTACACCAATGAAATAAGCAGGGTAGAGTATGCCCTTCCTGAAATTACGAGTCTCGCAAGCTACGTATCGCTAAGCTACATGTACAACGTATCAGATGTGTATAATGTTGCTCTGAAGAAGGCACTCACAAGTGCTATAAGAAAGCTCAGGTTTATCGCAGAAATACTAAATGCGAGCACCTACAGGATAGTGTCAATCTCAGAAACATACTACTACGTGCCCTCACCTCTCGCTGAGACACTTGTAACAGTAGCAAAGGTTCCAATAAGTCCTCCATCAACAAAAGTTCAATCTACAGTAATTGTGAAAGGACTTGTGTGCTTCAGAAACCTGCAGACAACGGATCACTAGGTTTCATAATTTCTCTTAGCAACACTGTAGCATAGCTTCCTCGAGGTAACCTAAAGACAAGCCTTATACTATTATCATTTCTATTAATTTCAATTTTTTCAATTATTGGAATAACCGATGCCGGTCTAAAGGTTCCCGAACTTCTGATCTCGGGAATCGATGGACACCTAAACATGTGCAGGTCAACACCTTCCTCATTCAGAATCTTGCGCAAAATTTCGTGCGTTGGACCTGACAGTAACTTAAGATCATATCCTGGTATTGGCAGCACTAGACAAGCTCTTTCCTTAGTTATAAGTTCGTTAACCTTACTCTTAAGAGATTCCGAATTTACATAGAGTATGTGCTTTGTAGGAAGTTTATTATGATCTAACAGAGCAACATGATCGCCAACCTCAGCATATCGTATTGATAATCCAGCTTCTATTCGCTTACTCAGAAGCTTGTTAAATATGTAAGATTGATAAGCCTCAACATAAAGCTTAAGCAGATCAGTCGGCAACTTCCTTAAAGCTCCAACATAATCTCGCGGATTCTTAGCTAAATGCTCAATAACAAGTCTTTCCGGAAGAAATCTAAGACTCTTTGGCCAATACTCGAGAGCTTTAGCATAGTCCCCCTTCAAGAAATACTCACGAGCTTTCTGAACATCTTCAGACTCCTCAATCCATGGCACACCAATAAGCTCTCTTACAGCATCTTCAAACCTTCCTGTTATAATATATTTCCCAATTATATGAGTATTTGGTCTCTTCAAGCCAAACCTCTGATATCCATAATAATTTGGTAGTCCTCTATCATGTATCTGCCTAAGACATTCCATAACAACACCTTCATCTAACTTTTCGACCTCTCTTATAACTATGTTAAACTTATTTCCCCAAATTTCCTGTGTAGTAAATGGTCTATCAGCTCGAAGTACTCTCAAAATTCTCAAACGATCATCCTCTAACTCTCTTAGCCTACTAATATCAGCATTAGCTTTAACTGAAAATATTTGAAAACATACTGCAATGGTGTCCTTGAGACCTCCATACGATACTTCTCTAACATCGAGACCTAGTGCACGAGCAATCTTGTAAGCAACTGTTATTGTATCTATCTTTCGTTTCTCTATAACGATCCAGCACCATGGTCCGTGCTTAACTTTCTTCTCTATGTTAGGATTTGTTACAGGTGTTCCGTCAATTAGAAGTTCTTCTACAATGAAATCTTCTACGAACGTCCTGATCTTTCCGCCAAGTCCTTCTGTATCAGTTATGTACCATTCTAATCCGAGCTCTATATCTATGCTAGAGTGTGTTCTACGCATTTGCGCTCGGTGTCATAATTTTACTTTTTTACCAAGTGTGAATGTTTGTATAGTAACTTCCGGAAAGTACTGTCTTATGAAATCGTAAGCATTTATGAGTGGCCATGGATAGTCAACTGGCGTATCCAATATCTCTACTACTCC
>JAMOMD010000173.1 GCA_027068725.1 Thermoproteales archaeon
CAATGCTGTCAGTGAAGTTATCAGGAAGGGAAGATCCGAGATTTCCAAGCTTAGTCATAGTGCTCCTACTATCCATAGCCCAGATACTGGTAGGAGCAGTAAACGAGGCGTACGGTCTAGCACACTTCGTAGTATCAGTAGTGCTATTCCTACTCTGCGCAGCACTCGTGATACACAACCTGTACAGGACAGGAGATCCACTACTAGCATTTGGACTAGTCACAGCAGTCATACTCTGGGCAACACACTTCACAGTAGCAGCACCTCGAGGAGCAGCAATTCCAGAGCTAGTATCAGTAGGAGTAACAATGTACTGCTTCCTAAGGTACGTAGTGTAGTAAAGCAAGTTCAAGAAATTGTACAAAAGGCAGAGAATATTGAAAAAGAACTACTAAGAAAACTGCACTCAGGATGAGAACAAAAATACTTGAACTAATAGAAAAAGCTCTTGAGAAACTTGAGATAGATCCACGAGATGGGTCAATCGTTATATATGTTGGAATTGTTAAGAAATCTAAGAATGGTAAGACTGTTAAGAGTCTAGAAGTAAACATTGCCAATAGAGAAGAACTTGAGAGAATAATCAATGAGAAATCTATTGTAATTGTTCGTGAAGGTGAGCTAACTCCAGGAGAGCCAATAATGATCGTAGCATGTGTTGGAGAGACAAGACAAGAAGCATTTAGTAGAACTATGGCACTCGTAGATAAAGTGAAGTCAATTCTCAGAAAGGTCGAAAGATACGAGAACTCTCAATCTTCACAGGCCTAGGAACTTCCTGTAAAAATAGGTGAAAAGTGTGTACTCGAACTTCTACGTGTCTTCTGAGCCTAGGTTTGTTAATCGTTTACAGGAACTAGATACATTACTAAGATACTCACAGAATGGCTACTACCCAGTCCTGTTCCTATACGGACCAGAAGGCTGTGGAAAGACTAGATTGCTAAAGGAGCTATATGCTAAGCTCAGGACTAGGGAAGACTTTCTTGCAATATATGTAGATGCACAATCAACAGGAGAGCCTGATAAGGCCGTACTTGCACCTCCTGAAATATTACAGTCAATCTCAGACATTGTTAAAGAGATAGCAGGACCCATCGGCAAAGCTGCTGCCTTAGCAATACTGCACGTGAACCGCATATTCAAGAGGCTATCCTTCAAGAATAAGCATGTAGTAGTGACTGTTGATGATGTTGTGAGATCTCTTGGTTATGATATAATAGAGATCTATACTAAGAACTTACTTAAACTGCTTGAGGAACTTCTCAATCTCGGAGCAGAGAGTGTGTTTGTACTAGCTACCATTAGTGAAGGTGTTTCTCGAAGTTTACTTGCACGTCATAATTATGTAATACTTACATAGATGTGGAATCTTGATAAAGAGTCTTTCTACGAACTGCTAGACGAGCTAGGTGCGCCGTCTAATGAACGTGAAGAAATTTGGAAGAATCTTGGTGGTAATCCCAGACTAGCAATAATGCTGAAAACTTACAGATGGGACTTGACAAAGCTTGAGAATGATCTATATAGGAGCATAAAGGTACTCATCGAGCCGATTATTACCAAATTTAAAAAGGAGCTTCGCGAAATAGTTGAAGATGTTGACAGAGTACTAGAATACGAATATTTACGAAATTATCTACTAGAGAGAAATATAATAACACCCATTGATAGACCATGCCTCGGATATACACCATCAGTAGATCATGAACTTGGCATAGGTAGACACTACGCATGGCAAATACCACTGTACAGGAAACTAGTGCAGCGATATCTAGAAGAGCCGTAACTAGAAGAGGAACGGAGACTACTCTAAAAGTTCAGGAAGCTAGAGTTGTTACCCGACACTGGTGTACGAGCCTAGGTTCGTAAATAGAGTACCTGAACTAGAGAATCTACATAAGTTAGCTACTAGGGGCTCTGCTCTTCCTATTTTCCTATACGGTCCTGAAGGATGTGGAAAAACTAGACTGCTGAAAGAGTTCGTTAAGAAGTTTAATGGTATTTCAATATATGTTGATGCTCTTGAAAAAGAGAAGCTAGACAAGGCATTGCTAACAAACCCTGCCATTGGTGAATTAAGAAAGTTAATGCAAGATCTTGTCTCTAAGTTCACAGAACCCGTAGG
>JAMOMD010000174.1 GCA_027068725.1 Thermoproteales archaeon
TAATGTAGTCCCACACGTTTGCGCGAGCATGAGGATCAAGACCCAGAGTAGGCTCATCGAGGAAAAGCACTTCAGGCTCGTGAAGTAGTGCGCGTGCTATCTCGAGTCTACGCTTCATTCCTCCTGAGAAGTACTTCACAATCCTGTTTGCATGTTCCTTAAGTCCAACAAAATCGAGAACTCTCCAGATTCTTCTCTTCAGCTCGTGGCTTGGTATACCGTAGACCTTGCCGTGAATCCACAAGTTCTCATACGCTGTCAGGTTAAGGTCGAGAGTTATGTCCTGAAATACGACTCCTATCTTCTTTCTAACCTTGTCAGGCTCCTTGACAACATCGTGACCTGCAACAACTGCACGACCTGACGTTGGCTTAATGACCGTGGTCAGTATGTGTACAATAGTTGTCTTACCTGCACCATTTGGACCAAGTAGACCAAAGATCTCGCTTCTTCTAACTCTCAAGTCAACACCAGCAACAGCAGTAAAATCTCCATACTTCTTTACTAGCTTCTCGGTAAGTATCGTATAGTCGCTCATCATATCACCTGTCCGAGAATATTTCGAACTTTTGTACAGAATTCTCTAATTGCATTACTAATCTCTCGAAGCTTCTCCTCATCAAGATCAAGTATTTTCCTTATTAACATCCTAACAACCTCACCAAGTTCCTGACCGCCAATTTCTTTGAACTTCTTTAAAGAAGTTGCAAATCTTATAGCTTCCTGAACTTTTGCACTATTATCTCTAAGAAACTGTCTACCACGCTCAGTAAGCTCGTAAATCTTCGTCTTTCTACCACTTGTCGATTCTTGTGCAACACGTATTAGACCACTGTTCTGGAGTGACCTCAGGAGAGGATATATCACTCCTGAGCTAGGCTTTATTCCCATAAGCTCCTCCAGCCTCTTCATTATGCCATAGCCGTGGAGTGGCCCTTCCTCCAGTATCTTCAGGATGAGCAGCTTGATGAAGCCCTTGACCTCTGTCCAGCCTCTAGGCTTTCTCGATATGTCGACTGACACATGCATCACGGACACAGACAGTATAAATTCCTTCCCTCCACGACACTAAATGGCAAACAATGAGACCCGCAGTCCTCATCATAGACATGCTGTACGAGTTTGTCAGAGGCAGACTTAGGAGCCCTCAAGCAGAGGCAATAGTTCCAAACATCGTGAAGATCGTCGAGAAGGCACGAGAGAAGAAGATCCCCATAATACACGTAGTTGACGCCCACCTACCAGTAGACATCGAGATCAGGAAAATATGGGGACCACACGCAATGAAAGGAAGTCCAGAAGCAAAAATCATACCTGAACTAGAGCCAAAGACAGACAACGAGTTTGTTCTAGAAAAGAGATGGTATAGCGCATTCAGAGGAACAGGACTAAACGAACTACTACGCGACCTACAGGTAGACACACTCATAATAACAGGAATAGCCACAAACATCTGTGTACTACACACAGTAGCAGACGCAACATACCACAGATACGAAGTTATCCTAGTAAAAGACGCAACAGCAGCCATACCAGTAGCAACACAAGACTCACAACAAGAACACGAACTCTTCCTAAAATACATGGAAAGAGTATACAAGGCTCAGCTAGTAACAACACAGGAAGTTTTGAAAATTCTAGAACCTTCATAGAGCAGTCTCCAGCTTAGCAGTTTAATATTCCAATAATGTGAATATAATCATGTCTTTGCAAACCAGCGGAATTACAAGCATAATTACCGATGCGCTAAAAGCCTGCATTAAGATGATGCTTAGTCCTGAGCCTTGTGACAAATTTGTACCTAGACATCAGTTACAAAATATCATCGGTCTATACGAGAGTATTGAGAGAAGAGAGCCAGATGTTATCATTAGCTTACTATCGGCGTTCTTAATGAGGCAAGTTGCTAGGAAAGAATTTAGCAAAGAGGCTGCTAGTGAACTTATCCAAACTTTTATAAAAATCAGAAACTTAGTTAGTGATGAGAAAGATTTCAAAACTTATATGCGAGAGTTTCTAAGTACCTTATCGTGGATTCATGAAACAATTGATAAATGCATATTTGACAATAAGGAGTTCAAACATTGTATTGAGGAATGTAGAAGATCACGAGGTCGCGGA
>JAMOMD010000175.1 GCA_027068725.1 Thermoproteales archaeon
GGTAGAACAAGAATCTACAAAAGAATCGAAAGAACTGCCCAATCTCTAACCATCTCCGCTATTTCCTGTTCCTTAGCAAAAATCTAGAAAAGAATCGAAAGTAGTACGTTACTTCGAAGCCATAATCGTCAACACAAGAGTACTCCCAAAAATCTAGAAAAGAATCGAAAGATGGTCTTGTATCAACAATACAGCATATGCGTAGTACACTTAAAAATCTAGAAAAGAATCGAAAGCTTAGCAATGTTCGGAAACGAGATACGCCACTAAGTATCTGCCTAACCGAAAAATTTTATAAAAGGAAAGAATTCATTAAGTTATAAACTTAAGCTATAAACAACGTGTAGTAGTGTGTAAATTTAGAAGAGAAGACTAAAAGGTATTTGTTTATGGTGTCTTTAAGGTGTTTAGTAAGAGAGTCTTAAGAATTTGGAGGAGAGAAGTATAGGGAATAGTTGTCCTAATGGAGTCTGTGGGATGTGTAGAGTGTTGCTTGTTTTTGGTGCAGGTTTTTTAGGAGGTCGCTGTCTTGTGTTGTTGTAGTGATGAGTAGATGGGCCTCTGATGGGTGAGGAATTGGCGGTCGCTGATGGCAATGTTTAACATCTCGGGTTTTCTCGCTTTTTTGTGAGAAGTACTGTTTTTCCGACTGTTCGTGAGAGGGCTCAGGCTGTAAAGTGTGCGCTTGGTGAGGTTAAGGCTGATCTTGTTATTAGGGATGTGTCTCTTGTTAATGTTGTTACTGAGGAGGTTGAGGAAGGAGTTGATGTTGCTGTTAAGGGTAGGCTTGTTGCATATGTTGGTGATTGTTCGAAGCTTATTGGTCAGGGTACGCGTGTGATAAATGCGCGTGGATTGTATGCTGTTCCTGGGCTTGTTGATGCTCATGTGCATGTTGAGAGTAGTATGCTTGTTCCTCATCGTTTTGCAAAGTATGCACTCATGTATGGTGTCACGACTATTTTTGCAGATCCTCACGAGATTGGGAATGTCCTTGGAAAAGATGGTATTCGTGAGTTTATTCGAGATTGTGTTAAACTTCCATTGAAGGTCTTTGTGACTGTTCCTTCCTGTATTCCTGCGTGTAGGCTTGGTTTAGAGACTTGTCCTACGTACTTATCGTGGAGAGATGTTGCAGAATTGCTAGACGAGGTCAACGTCATGGCGCTGGGAGAAGTCATGGATGTGCTGAGCGTGCATGATGCATCTATTGATATTCTGCTAGAGATATCTGAGACCTATAACAGGATGCTGCGAGTATGTGGTCATGCACCACAGCTCACGGGACCAGAACTTCAGGCATATCTCTGTGCTGGCCCTGACTCAGATCACGAGGTCACGAGGCCAGAGGAGGCCATTGAGAAGATAAGGAGAGGCATGTACCTCATGATAAGATTAGGAACGTTCTCTCACGATCTTCCTCGAATACTTCCATCACTTGACAAGAAGTACCTGAACTACGTCATGCTTGTAAGCGATGACATTAATGTGCTTGACCTTGAGAGAAGAGGCTACCTCGACAGAGCAATTCGTGAAGCCATCAGATGTGGTCTTGATCCTGTTGTTGCAGTGAAGCTCTGTACTCTAAATCCTGCAAGATACTATGGACTTGACTGGCTAATAGGATCAATAAATCCTGGAAAACTAGCTGACATAGTCCTTGTAGAGAATCTTGAGGATTTCAAGATAAGGAAAGTCATAGTTGAGGGAAGACTTGTACGCGATGAGACTGGTTTACTAATCGATATTCCAAGACATGAGTACCCGCGCCAGTTCTACATGAGTGTTAAGTTACCACCAGAGTTATCACCTGACAAGTTTGAACTACATGTACGTGATGAGTCAGGTAAGGTAAGAGCCAACGTTATCAGATTTGTCCCAGGCACAGTAGTGACAAAGCTTGAGCAGCAAACACTGGAAGTGCATGATGGAAAACTCGTACTTCCACGAGATGTCTACTACATTGCAGTAGTTGAGAGACATGGTAAGACAGGAACAATGAGCATTGGCCTATGTACAGGAATAACAGTTGGAGATTGTGCACTTGCAGTATCGATCTGTCATGATAGTCACAACATCGTTGTCGTTGGCAGAGATGGTCAGTCAATGTATACTGCCGT
>JAMOMD010000176.1 GCA_027068725.1 Thermoproteales archaeon
ACGTGTGGTCTTGGAGAGAGAGCGAGTGTTAGTGCTAGTGTTGTTGATCCTCCCCTAGAGTAGCCCAGCTTCCCAATGTACAGTACCGGAAAAGCCTCGAAGACGGGGAAGAAGTGTGACGCAACTATCCAACATGCGAGACACGTATATGCTTGAGTGTCCAGTAGCACAATGTGTCGCCTAACTATCTGCTCTACCTCACTAACAAGCTCACCCAATGGTGGAGGGGACAGTGATAGTATTTTCTTTGTTGGATAGTGTATACAAGCGTCAGCTATTAGCTGTAGTCTCTCCTCGTCTACGTTTAGCTCTACTGCATCTGCAATGCGTACTGCACCATCCTCAACAAGTATTATCTGCCTGTCTGCTGGTAGTGCTAGGGTTGCTGTGTTTGTGTCTGGGTCGTAGTCGTGTATTGGGTCGACTCGCACATGGTCAAGACGATGCTGGACTAAAAAGCTTATTCGAGGTAGATGTCGAGTATCCACTTGCCGGTCCCGGGCACAAGCACGTAGACTGTCTTTACTGTTCTTCCCCTGACCGTTGTTTTTGTTCGTGTTATCTGTCCCTTCCTCAGCCTGTAGAAGATGTGACCGTTCTCGCTAATGTAAATGTCTGTTGTTGATTGATGATTGTTTGATATTGCTATTGTTGCTTCTCCCTCTCCGTCAAGTACAATGTCTATCCTAATCGGCTGGTCATGAAGTGTTGGGTTATACCTGACGTATGTTGGTGTTACTTCTACGAGTATGACAAAGTGCTCTTTCTCGCTTGGCTTGTTTTCTCCTTGAAGTCCTAGAAGTGCCATGTTTTTCATATAGTGCACACATTTATATCTGCACAAGAAGGGGAAGTGTGTCCATCAAAAACCTGGAGAGGCTACTGACCGTCTTTGCTAGGGTTGTCGGTGAGCCTCTCGGTCTGTCCAATGTCACTGTTAGGATTGTTAGAGCTACCCCAAGTGAGCTCGGTGGAAGTGTCCTTATTAGACCATACTTCGTTCCTCAGGACAGTACGATAGTTTTTACTGATTTTGAGCTTAGGGAAAGTATTGAGCTTGTCGAGTCCTACTGTGAGGGGTCTTGCACCTTTGTTGAGTGTCTTGATGGGTTGGCATTTGCCTTCAGTGAGACTGTTAGGAAAGTGTTCTGGCTATTCTTCCTAGACAGGTACAAGGGAAGGGAAAGGTATGTCAAGGAGAGTGAGATTGCTAGTCTGTTGAGGAGTATCGTGTTTGCTGACATTGCTTCTGGTACTAGGGTAGAGGATGTTGAGAGGTTGCTTAGCTGGACAGTAGATAGGTTCTACGCACTGTGCCACACTCACCTTGACGAGATTGTAATCCTAGTACGTGCTACTCCAGAGGACTTGAGGAGTATACTCGATAAGCCGGGGATAATTGAACTTCTTGAGCCTGCCCTCTGTAGTGGAGACGAGTCTGCTATTAGAAAAATTGGAGAGACTGCTGGAGAGTTTGTTAGGAGGCTAGTAATTAGGTGTAGGAAAGAGATTGATAGGATATTGAACTCTCTGCTTGATGTAAACATGGCATTCATAGTACAATTGTGTAGAGTAATACTGCCTAGACTACTAGCATCACCAACAAGTAGAAGCTTCGGGAAAATACTTGAAAAGGTAAAGGGATTGTGTAGTGAGGTTTTGAGGAGGTAGTTACCCACAGTTTATTGGTAGTTCCTGTGCGTGTCCGTCACTAAATATTACAATGAGGTTGTATTGTCCTTTTGTTGCTGGTGCTTCTGCTCTCACTATTTCGATGTCTTTACCAATGTAAGTGTACTTGATAAGTGCATAGATTTGTGATGTCTCGTTTGTTAGTGCTATCTCGCTTATGTAGCTACCGTGGACGTGTGCTAGTACCTGTATTGTTGTACTTGTCTTACCTACTTTGCATGTTGCTGATATGACGTAGCTGTATAGTCCAGTGACTGTCGAGAGTGCGGAAGCTCCAACATGTGTTATTATTGTGCTTGCGTACACGTAGACTAGTAGTGCTAGGACTATGCCAATGGCTATCAGTGTTACACATGTAACAACGTTATCCATGTGAGGAAAGTAGAATGTTATAATTTAAGTGTTTGTAATTTG
>JAMOMD010000177.1 GCA_027068725.1 Thermoproteales archaeon
GTTCTTGCATGGAGACTAGCCTATAGACTAGATAAATTTGCGAGAGTCCTAGCAAGATACGTATGATAACAAAATGCGCGAGACCAAGCATAGAGGAGCTACATGGCAGACTTAACACTTTTGCAGAAGCTGTAGCTGACACAGAGGCAATAGTTAGACAGGCAGAAAGACTGTCAAAGCCAGAGCGAGCACTCATAATTAGCACAGTTGCACCAAGGGGCTTCCTAGCAATTAGACACGGCAAAACCGAGAAACAGCTCGACAAAGCCATAAACAGCATCTGCACCAGACTTAGAAAATGGTGGAGAAGCATACAGACAGAACCACTATCAATAACTCCAGAAGCATGGTCAACCTACGCATCAACAAACGCTATACTCCTAGTAGACCTTGTTGGTGATATAGCAACAACATGCCTAGTCGTGCCACAGGAAGACTCTACAGTACTGCCAACATGGCTAAACAGCAAAAACATACTAGCAGTAAGGATATACACCATAAATGACGTAGGCACAAAGATTAGCACCGCCATAAACATTATTCTCAGCGCATTCCCATACGAGATGAGGGCAATCTCATCCCCAATAATTGTCGCTACGCTAGAAGACTTTTTCAGTACAGGAAACATGGCTGACTCCCTAGCTAGAAGACTAACAACAGTGAGCAATAGCCCAATGGCGGCAACTGGCTACCCACAGATGGCTGTGAAGACGCACGCATATGAGGTTGTTGAACAGCTAAAGCTTAACCTAGGACCACTCTCCTACTATGACATTAATGCTCTTGCAGACGTAGCAAAAATAATAGTCGAAGAAATACTACTCGCATGACAATTCAGCTCACAGAGACAGCACATGAAAACAACGTTACACTACGAGTAAGACTAATACTGCACCAATTGGACAAGCACGTTAACATGTTTCGACTGTACGACGTGCTGTACAGTGCAACACGTACAATAGCAAACACGTTATGTAGCGCCTATGCGCAACTGGGAACGAGAGCAAACATTGAATATGTCTTTCATATTGGTCCACTAGAG
>JAMOMD010000178.1 GCA_027068725.1 Thermoproteales archaeon
ACCTAGAAGAATATGAGGCACTTAGAGCACTGCCCTACTATGTGCGAGGAACAACACAGCACTTCATTGCTAACTACATCGAGCTCATCAGAGTCACAGTACTGAGCGGACCAGCAATTAGGCTCTGCAACCTAGATGCCGCAAAGACACTACACAGAATAGCACAGAAAATACGCAGTTACTACCACGTGAGAGTAAACACCACAACAGCAATGCTAGACATAGTGACGAGAGGCGCAGGCTACGCCTTCGCCATCCTACTAGGATACAGCGACATCAATAGACTAGTCTCAACAATAGAAAATTGGCTATACACCAGCGGACTGACACGCGCGTTCGGTAAGACAATGGATGTGCTCGCCGATATTCACAATAAAATAATTGAGTACGCAAAGTAACTAACATGAACATAAGATTCGAAGACAAACAACTACGAGACACACTAGCCACACTAGAACTTCTAGACAAGTGGGAACACGCAAAACAGCTCTTCCTAGACTTCGAGTACCTCTACCTAACAAGACTCTTCCGCGGACCAAAACCAAGAGAAATAATACACGTCTTCGACAGCACATACGCACTAAGAGACGTAGGACCAATAGTGCTCGTTGCACCACTTGGACTAACCGACAGTGACCGTGGAATAATCTGGCTAATGCCAGAGACAACCCTCGGAACAATAGTACACGAGTACCTGCACTACCTCTTCGACAAGGAAATAAGACACAAGATACCTGAAATCGCTGTCATAATAGCAAAAGCAATAGAAGACAAGTACAGCATAGAGATACACCCAAGCGACGTTGAGACAAGCCTATCAGCAAACTACATCAACCTAGACGAATTGATAATACATGTATTGACAAGAATGGTAACGTGCAGAGCCATCTACGAAACAACACAAGCACACACCTACGCTGCACTGCTAGCCAACAACATACGCAGTGACCTAGGCATAAGAACAGGAATAAGAGACCTAGCAAACCTAATACAGGCAACAGTAACAAGGTACGTAGCGTCCAAGTTCAGGAAAACTGCACTAGAGATGATAG
>JAMOMD010000179.1 GCA_027068725.1 Thermoproteales archaeon
GCATATTCTTCTCAAAGTATGTGGCTACACTATTCTCAGGAATCAAAAGCACATTCTGGAGATCATTTCTACAGACTCTAACATATTTCTCAATATTCGTAGTTGCGTGGTTTGTAATGATAAAAGCACTAAAAATACATCCAATGGGTGCCATGGTTGAAATACCGTACACACCAATGAGAAGCTTAGTAATATACAGGGATGCAATAATACTAGACGACATTTATCTACTAAAAGCGCCAATAAAAGCAAAGAAAGTCATTATTAACGAAAAGAGAAAATACATCGAAATAGAACTAGAGGACGAGTATGCGAAGCAGTATCAGCTCAAAAAGATTAGACTTTACGTAAAGTCTCCCAAGGACTTATGGAACGATGTTCTATCTAAAATGATACAAGTAACAACAGGAGAAAAGACAACAATAATAAGAGAGTAACCTTCTCTACTTACTTTTCAATGAAAAGAACTTGAGTATCAAGCGAAAATTCTTCGATTAAATAGTAGAAGAGATTTAGTAAACGGAAAACTAATTCTGTTAGTAACTTTTGTATTTTTCCTTTTAGTCGATTAGCCGAATAGTCCTGCGAGTCCTGCTGCAATGTCTTCTTCACTTGGTCCTTCCTTCTTTTCCTCTTCTTCTTTCTTCTCTTCTGCTGGCTTTGCCTCAGCAGCAGGCTTAGCCTCAGCCGCGGTGGGGGCTGGAGCTGCTGTGACTACCTGTGCCTGTAGTCCAAGTTCTGGTGCCTTCTGTGCTACAAGTGCGGCTAGGGCGTTGGCGTAGGCTATTGCCTTCATTAGGATTATCTTGGCTGTCTCAGGTGTCAGGATGTTTGCGTTAGCTGCCAGGTTCTGAGCCTCAATTACTGCTCTCTGGATCAGTATTGGCATTGTCTCAGGTATGAATAGTGAGGCGTTGATTGCTAGGTTCATAGCGTGCTTGGCTGCTTCTGGTATTGTGCTCTTGAACTCCTCGAATATCTTCAGGAGCTCGTCCTTCGTTATTACTCTCGTTCCCTCGACTATTATTGCCTTTATCTTCAGTGCCTCGAATATTGGCCTGATCTTTAGCTTCTGCAGGATCTCGGCTAGTTCAGGACTTATGACATCTCCTGGCTTTGCAACTACCGTGTCCTTGACTACCCAGATCTTGCCTCCCTGTACTCTTGTTGGTACTCTCAGCTTACCGAACTTGCTCAGGATTGGGCCTGGCGATAGGCCTGTATCTCCTGCAGGTATGACGATCTCGAATGGTGCAATGTCGCCTGGTCTTGCCTCTCTTCTGACAGCGTTGTCCTCTATCCAGAAGATAAACTCGACTGGGTTCATGTTAGTGAATATGAAGATGTTCTCTCCCTGTAGAACATTCGCGACCTCGTCTGTCAGTTTTCCAAACGTGCGCTGAATAGCTATTTTGAAGAGTGTGTTCTTGAAGTGCTTCATTACAGAGTCTACTCTCCTGAGCTTCAGTCTGTACTCCTTGAGTACTCTGTTCGAGACCTTGTGAATATCTATGACAAAGACGTACTTGTACTTTCTAAGAAGTTCGCAAGCCTCCTCAATTGCCTTGACCTTCTTCTCTGGGTATGGCTTCGTCCTGACGTACTGCCTCTTCAGTATTAATGGCATTGCTCCTCGCGTCTTGAGCACGGGGTCGAGATATAAGCTTTTATGTCATAGACACCTACACGGCAGTTAGAGTAGACAGTGCGCATAGTCATAATCGATGGATATACTGACGAGCCTGCTGGACTTGGAGTCCCGCCTTACATCGACATATATCCAAGATATCTCGCTGGTGCAGCCTGGCATGTTGATCCTTCAATTGACGTGAGGTACCTTACCATAGACCAAGTCAGGTCAAGTCCTCAAGAAGCTGCCAAGATAATTAGAGAAGCTAAGGTACTTGTACTAATTGCAGGTGTAGTCACACCTGGAAGATATCTCAAGTACAGTCCAATCACGTTACGTGAAATTGAGCAGATAGCAAACATTGCTGGAAAAGCACGCGTTAAGATGCTCTGTGGTCCTGTTGCAAGATTTGGCTTTGCCGACGCTGGAGGCGAGATTGCTGTTGAGCCTCGGTACTTTGCTAAG
>JAMOMD010000180.1 GCA_027068725.1 Thermoproteales archaeon
GGAGAAGAGGCTATTGAAGTAACCGAGCTATTCAGAGAAAAAGGAGGAGTGCTGAATATAGGAGAATATACTATCGACATTGGCCAATGGTTTGAAATAGTTACAAAATCCACATTTTACACATTTGAAGACCTTGACGAGTACATTGCAGAGCTGAGTAAGCACATAAGAAAAGTTATTGAGAATAAGTCTGTACTACTATCATATAGTGGTGGAAAGGATAGCACTGCAAGCTTAATAACTCTATCAAAGTTGAGAGAATACGTAAGTTTTAGATTATATGTATGTTACACGTACATACCATATCTTGAAAATGTTAAGAATCTCGACTTTGTTCAGAAAGTTTCAGAGAAACTTGGATTAACTATTGAAGTACTTTCCCCTCCAAGAAATATTGTGAAGAAGTATTTGCTAAGGTATGGTCTTCCCTATAGAAGAGCCAGATGGTGTACATATCTGAAAGTTAGACCACTTAGAGAGTTTATGAAAAAGAACTGTATTGATTTCAGAGTTGTTGGAGATAGACTAACCGAGTGCGAGAAGAGATGGAAAAGACTAATAGAACTAGCACTAAGTTACAGGTACGTTGGTGGAAGAGAGCTACGTGTTACATTTACTATGACTTTGCTAGATGTTGTTAGGTTGTGTAGAGAGAACGATCTTGTAAATCCACTCTACGTACGTGGTATGAGTAGAGTATCCTGTGTGTATTGTCCTTATAAGACCATGTATGAGCTATATATTGAAAATATAGACGAATTAGAAGATCCTGGACTGATAGAGCATGTGTTAAAGAGGAGTTATGAGAAATGGTATGCTGATAAGGTGAGTTATGAAGATTTTATAAGGTTTCATTTATGGAGATATGTCCCAAATGTTGCTAAGATGTTTAGTGTATTAAGAAGATCTGTAAAAGAGCATATTAGAGAGTCTACTACACTTAATGTGAAGACCGTAGCTGCTTGGTATAGATCTTTGTGGACTAATCCATTACCGAAGGTTGATGTTGTTAGAGATGTTTATGAGATCGTTAGACGCGTGAAAAGGTACAATGTGAGAGAACTTATTCTGCATCAGCAACCTACCCTGTCATCACTTGTTCAGTAAACCGAGACTTCATCACTTAGCTATTGTGTAAACTCGGGAACTAGTTCTAGTATTACTTCTGCACCGTCTTCAGTAAGCTTTGGGTATTCGCGTAATCTTACGAGAGCCTCTTCCTGAAGCTGTAGTGCAACTATGATGGGTACAAGCAGAGGACAGAGATGTCTTTCAGGTAGGCGCTTGTGAAGTCTCTTAGCTATACAACATCCCTGAATCTGCACGCGGATGATATCTCCCATGTGAGCTATCTTCACATCCTTTACTAGCTTGAGCTTCTTGATGTGGGACGTTATGTCTCTTAGAGTGAAAGACCCGGGTCTTAGCTCGACAACGTGTAGTCTAACCCAGTCCTGGACTGTTCTAATTAGATTTATAACATAGAGCTGACCACAAGTCTCCTCTAGTCTCTGAAGCATCAGGCATCTCAAGCTAAGTAAGCTCCGAGCAAAGTCTCCAAGCAGCAGATCTTCGAATACCATGACAACATGCAAGAATTGAAAAGTGATAAGTACAGAAACAGCACATAGGACAGAGCACGCTAGGAAGTAACACATAAAAGCCATTACTTAAATCAACGCGGTCTCAAACAAGTCTGTCATGAAGCAGCAGTTGCTTATCATCTTTACGAAAGATTTTATGAAAAATATTTTCTATAAGTTATCGTTTCGAAAATTCGTAGATGAAATTATTATGATAATTTGTTTCAGTGCAGCTCCCACTCGTCATTTATTCAGACACGCACCCAGACTTCATCACCCACTTCACTAGCTTAGCTTTGAGTTAGCTTCTTTATCCCTTAGTGGTCTTTGTCGTCGATGTTTGTTATACGAAAGCCAGAGAATGCTCAGGAGATTGAGCAGGTACGTGATATTATTAGGAGGATATTCTCAGAACTTCATGCCTACTATGCATTGAAAGGTTTGAAAAATCATAGACTTCTTGTTGCAGTATGTGATGGTAATGTTGTAGGATTTATACAATTTAAGCTTGTGCAGTCAGGTAATGTTAGGATAGGTCATATATACTACATGGGTGTTCTTCCAGAATATAGAGGGAGAGGCATAGGTACAGAACTTGTGAAGTGCGCTGAAAAAGAGCTTGTTAGTAAGGGTGCAGATTGTATAATAGCGTCAACACAGAGAAGAAATCAACCTGTCATTAAGATATTCACTAAGCTAGGATATGTTGTGACAGATTGGGATGAGGTCACCCACATTATAAAGAGCATGGGAGCAGATGTGGAGGATCCTTACGACCTAATGTGGCTAATATATGATTATGATGAAGTTGTTCTATTTAAACTCGTTAGAAAGTCTCTAACTTCGAAGAAGAGAGTTACAAGTTCTGGAATACTTAGCTGATATACACGCTTATCACATAACTCTGCTTTACTAATGTCTATTCCAATAGTATCACGAACAACCTTTCTAACTACCTTATTTCTCTGAGAGAATAGTACACCTGTAAATTTTTCGAATAGAGAAAGCTCACTATCGTCGATACATGGCACATCCCTCCTCCTGAGCTCTACTAACGTTGCCGTAACTTCAGGTTCAGGCATGAAGGAGCTCGAGTCAACTCGAAGAACCTTCCTGACATTGTAGAAGCACTGTATGAGAACAGTTAGTCTACCATAATTATCAGTACCGGGAGCCGCGACTAGTCTATCAGCAACCTCAGTCTGAACAGTCAAGATAGCGTGAGCTACCTTATCACGCACTAGTTTCGTGAGAACTTCACTAGTTATGGCAAATGGAAGATTTGAGACAATAGTTGTGAACCTCTTCCAGTCAAGATGCAGCACATCTGCTAAGACAAGGTCAACATTCTGGTCTAGACTACAGGATCTAATGAGCTCCTCACATATTTTAATAAGTCGTTTGCTAATCTCTACTCCAACGAGATGTCTCGTTCTTTGAGCAAGATACACAGTTAGCACACCATGTCCTGACCCGATCTCAAGTGTTCGCACATCCTCATCAGGATTTAGAAGGCTCACCATCTGTCTAATTAGTTTCGGATTTATTACGAAATTCTGCCCAAGTTCTTTCCGAACTTTTCGTAATTTACGAATTGCAAGTCTTGCTAATTTAATAAGATGTGTTCTTTTAAGCTCATCTACTGTTCTCGGCAGCACTATCTTTGTGCTCATGTTTTCTTCTATGAGTTCTCACACATCGAACCACCTCAACATACTTTTCGTACAGTATTTCGAATGCTACAGCATCAGCCGTGTCGTAGCCCTTTTCTAATAGGAATAGTCTTATGTCATCGTAAGATAGGTCAAGCCTAATTTTACATCTCTCACACTGTACCATAACAAAGTTGTCGCGCTCCTCCAGTATCAGCCTGTCGCGACATATAGGGCAGCGAAATGTCAATCTAACTCTACAAGTCATCTCTTCCTCTAGCATGGTTCGTACTGTATGTTCAATAATTAATAATTCACTCTCGATAATGCGAAGACCAAATAACTGCGGTTAGGAAACTCGTTACACTGCTGTGTACACTCTGAGCAATGCTCATCTTCAGTAAACGTTGTACATGAACAATACTTAAAACTTGAAACTCTACCTGAGCGCGCAAGGACGAGCCAATGCGGTGGCTTAGAAAACTAACCGAGATAGTGGTAACACTTGACAACATTCCAAGAGTAGGCTGGGTTCAGAGAGGCGTACCAATGATATGTGCCGAGACCATTGCAAGACATACACTTCTCACAAGCCTCATCGGACTTGTAATATGTAGACTCTACAAAATGCTCTGCGGAAACGTTGACTGCGATAAAATGCTCACAATGTGCCTACTGCACGACCTTCCTGAAGCAAATATTGGAAACATCGCGGGACACGTCAGGAAGGTTATAGATCTTCGAAAAGTCGAAGTTACAGAACTTGAGACACAGCTTCAGGAACTCGAGCCTCAACTTAGAAACTCTCTCGGAATGTTATATCTAGAATACAGATCTGGCACAAGCATTGAAGCAATATTAACAACACTTGCAGATAAGCTTGCTACACTAGCAATGGCATGCTACTACTATGAGGAAGGAAAGCCTAGAGTTAGAGACCTCATAAGATACTATGTAGACAAAGTGAGAGAAATATTAATGAAAATACCATGTAGAGAATTTGTCACACGTATAAACGAGATCGTTGAAGAGGCTGAGAGAGAAGCCTAATGAAAATAGCTACGAATACTCTATAAGTTCTTCAAGTTTATCTCTTCTCTGCTCATATGCCTCCTTAACAACATCTTCAATAGAGAACTCCAACATCTTGCACTTTCTCAAGTTCTTGTACATATAGAAACTTGAAGGATACTTTCTATAGCCTAGACTTCTGTAATACTCGCGCACTCCTACAGCCGATATTACGAATATTCTATAGCATGAGAATTCCTCATAGGCGATCCTCTCAGCTTCTGCCAAGAGGGCTTTTCCTATTCCTCTATGCTGCCACCATACTAGGCTAGACGGTTCCTGATTTACGGGAAGCTGTGGACCATAGACGTGTAGCTCACGTATAAGTGCAGCTCTGCCTTTCCTTATCTCTGGTCTATGCGCACGTTCGCTAGGTATTCTAAGTCTAAGTATGCCATACAGTGTATCTTCCTCGTCGACAACTTCGAGAAAGATCTCGTGACCACCGGAGGCCTCGTAGTCTATCCTGTTAATTCTGAGTTTTCTTGGTCTTAGGATATCTCCCTTCTCTAGTAGTCTATGACCAGCTTCTCGACATCTTATTTCTACGCACTTTAATCCGAGCTCTGCCATTCTGTCAAGCACGACTTGACGTAGATTGCCTATCCTTGGCCCGTCTACTATCCAGTGAATTGGTATATCTCTGCCGAATCTCATTACGCGGACCCATCTTGGTATCATGGCCATTATCTTAGTAAGCAGCTCTATCCACGTGTCCATATCGTAGCTACGGTACTCACCACGCTTCCACATCTCGTAAAGTTCTGTTCCAGGTATGACTAGGGTTGGGTAGATCTTAACGCAGTCAGGTCTGAATGCGGGATCCTCGAAGATCTGCCTAACCATCTCGAGATCTCTATCAGGATCTGAGCCAGGTAGTCCAGGCATTATGTGGTAACATACCTTGTAGCACGCGTCCTTGAGAAGCTGCGTAGCTACTACAACATCTTTCACAGTATGGCCACGGCGAACCTTTTCGAGAACATCATCATATATTGACTGAACCCCAATCTCGACTCGAGTAGCTCCAACGTGCAACATCAGGTCTATGTGCTTCTCACGTGCGAAGTCGGGTCTAGTCTCTAAGGTCAGGGCAACAACCCTAATCTTAGCAGTCTCGTTTCGGGTCATCTCATACTCGAGACTCGGGTTTGGGTCACTAGCTTCTTGCCATACTGGATAATCGTTAAGTGCCTTGTATATGTTAGCTACAAACCATACCTGATAATCCACAGGAAGTGCTGTGAACGTTCCTCCCATGACAATGATCTCGACCTTAGATACTCTATGACCCATCCTGATCAGGTTCTTGACACGTGCCTTCGTCTGTAGGTAAGGATCATAATTGAGAGGAGCTGCTCTCAGAACAACTGGACTATCAGGCATGTAGCTCTTCGGCGTGTTCATTGATGTGCCACCTGGACAGTATATGCACCTGCCAGGGCAGGGAAACGGTCTTGTCATTACGGCAACTGGCACAACGCCAGATATCGAGCGAACTGGCTTCTTGACTTCCTGAAAGAACTTCTCCTTTGCCTTAAGTCCCTTCGTAGTACTCTTCAGCATACTCTATCTAGCGCCTGAGAAGAGAACCATCACGGGAGCTTAAAGCTAAGGTTAGGAGAGTGTGAGCCCCCTTGGAGGAGTCAGGTTCATCGGATGGGGAGTCCGACCCCACTCTCACCTGACCCACGCCGGAGGGGCCCCTATTTTCACGATCTCGGAAATTTTAATTTAGGTTTCTGCAGTGAGCAGAGGACAAAGCCTTAAAAGACCTAATTAGAGTTGTTAATTTTGCTGTGATCACGCGTCCTGAGGCGCAGATTGAGGAGGAGGTTCCTCTTAAGGTAATTAAGGAGATCAAGTTTGGCATACTGTCACCTGACATCATCAGGAAGATGTCCGTTGTCGAGATCACGACTTCCGAGACATACGACGAGGCAGGAAACCCCGTCAAAGGAGGTCTAATGGACAGAAGACTTGGAGTTGTCGAGCCAGGAGTACGCTGTGAGAAGTGTGGAAACTTCAACGACAAGTGTCCCGGACACTTTGGACGAATAGAACTTGTTAGACCTGTAATACACGTCGAATTTGCAAAGTACATTTACGAGCTCCTGCGTGCAACATGTAGAGAGTGTGGCAGACTACTGCTCACAGATGCTGAGATAGAGAAGTACAGGAGGAGACTCCAGAGATTGAGAAAGCACTGGAGACTTCTTGCCGAGATGTTGACAAAGAGAATCCTGAAGAAGGCACAGGAGAGGACAGTGTGTCCGCACTGTGGTGCAAAGCAGAGGAAGATCGTCTTCGAGAGACCCTACCACTTCTATGAGGAGCTTGAGGATGGTGGACTCGTAAAGCTTGACCCAATTAAGATACGTGAGAGACTTGAGAAGATTCCTGACTCAGATCTCGAGGTTCTGGGAATTGATCCTAAGGTTGCACGTCCAGAATGGGCAATAATTCAGGTACTTCCAGTACCTCCACCACACGTTAGACCATCTATCCAGCTCGAGACAGGTATTAGAAGCGAGGACGACCTAACGCACAAGCTTGTCGACATTGTTAGAACAAACGAGAAGCTACGTGCAGCAATTGAGGCAGGTGCACCAAGCAACGTAATCGAGGATCTGTGGGAGCTACTTCAGTACCACGTTGCAACGTACTTCAACAATGAGCTACCTAACCTAGCACCTGCTAAGCACAGAAGCGGAAGACCATTGAAGACACTTGCACAGAGACTCAAGGGTAAGGAGGGAAGATTCAGAGGAAGCCTATCAGGAAAGAGAGTCGACTTCTCAGCACGTACAGTCATTAGCCCTGACCCCAACCTCAGCATAAACGAGGTTGGTGTACCAATAGACGTAGCGAAGATCCTGACAGTTCCTGAAGTTGTGACAGAGTGGAACATTGACTGGCTTAGACAGCTAGTGATCAACGGTCCAGAAGTATGGCCTGGAGCTAACTACGTGATTACTCCAACAGGAAGAAGAATAGATCTCAGATACATGAAAGATAGGAGAGAACTCGCGGAGCGACTAGAGCCAGGATGGATCGTTGAGCGACACCTGATCGATGGTGACATTGTCCTATTCAACAGACAGCCAAGCCTGCACAGAATGTCAATGATGGGCCACATTGTCAAGGTTCTGCCTGGAAGAACGTTCAGACTACACCTAGCAGTATGTCCACCATACAACGCAGACTTCGATGGAGACGAGATGAACCTGCACGTACCACAGAACGAGGAGGCACGTGCCGAGGCACGTACACTGATGCTAGTTGAGAAGCACATCATAACTCCAAGATACGGAGGACCAATCATAGGTGCAAGACAGGACTACATTACCGGAGGCTACCTACTGACAAAGAAGGACACATTCATCGACAAGGAGACACTGATGTACCTGCTCGCGGCAGCCAACTATGAGGGAGACATCGAGGAGCCAACAATCATGCATCCCGTTGAGCTATGGACAGGCAAGCAAGTATTCTCAATGCTCCTACCTAAGGACCTGTACTGGGTTCAGGCGACCGCAATGAAGTCAACATGCAAGGACCCATACACATGCAATACTGACGAGTTCATAGTCATCGTAGATGGCTACATGGCTACAGGAGTCATAGACAAGAAGTCCATAGGCGCAGAGCAAGTGAACTCGCTGTGGCATGTTATCGTGAAGAGGTATGGAAACGAGTATGCGAGAAAGTGGATTGACTCTGTGCTCAGGATGCTGCTGAGGTACCTTGACTTGAGAGGATTCACAATGGGTATGGACTCGCTAGACATGCCAGAGGAAGCATACAAGGAGCTTGAGGAGATCTACAGGAAGGCAAAGGAGCAGATTGACGAGCTAATCAGGAAGTACAGAGAGGGAACACTAGAAGCAGAGCCAGGAATGACCGTGGAGGAGACTTTAGAGGACTACATTAACAGAATACTGGTCAAGGTTAGAGAAGAGGCCCAGAAGATTACTGAGAAGTACATCAACAAGAAGAGTGACGCATACATAATGGCTAAGACAGGAGCTAGAGGCAGCATCCTGAACATAACGCAGATGGTTGCAATGATCGGACAGCAGAGCATTAGAGGAGAGCGAATCAAGAGAGGATTTGAGGGTAGAACAACAGCACACTTCTACTGGGGCGACCTAGGACCAGAGTGCAGAGGATTCGTAAAGTCCTGCTTCAAGAAGGGTCTACCACCAATAGAGTACTTCTTCCACGCAGCAGGTGGAAGAGACGGTCTAGTAGATACAGCTGTCAGAACAGCACAGTCAGGCTACATGCAGAGAAGACTAATCAACGCACTACAGGACATTCACGTAGCATATGACGGCACTGTAAGAGGAGGCACAGGAATAATTGTCCAGTTCAAGTATGGTGAAGATGGAATCGACGTATCAAAGAGCGATAGTGGTAAGATAAACGTCGACGAGCTACTGAGAGAAGCAGGAATTAAGGTCGTGTAAACTCTCCTTCTCTCATTCTCCCATTTCCTTCCTGACGCACTTAGCACTAAGTATTAAAGACCTTCTACACAACTTTTCTACTCGAAAATGGGTCGTAGAAGAAAGACTAGGAAGAGGATTATAGCAAGACCACAGAAGAGACTTCCCAAGATATTCACCTGCCCTAACTGTGGAAGCACTACAGTAAACGTGAAACAAGATAAGAAAGCTGGAAAAGTGAAGGTCGTCTGTGGTAACTGTGGTCTTGAGGCAGAGTTTGAGCTAATTCAGGGACTCATGCCCGTTGATTACTACAACAAGTTCGTAGATCTGTACTATCAGGGCCAGATTGTGCCAAAGAAGGAGGAGGTCATTAGTCTAGAACAGTTACAAGCAATGGCTGGTGAGGAGACCGCTGAAGAGACAACAGGAAGTGCTAGTGCTGAACTTGCGGAGGGTGAGCGAATAAGCCTAGAGGAGCTCGCAGCTATTGAGACAGGCGAGGAAGCTGGTGCAGAAGTAGCAGAGGAGACAAGTACTGAATCAGAGGAAGCGGAGGGTACGGAAGAGGAGACAGGATAAGAGACGCGCGTTTCTTAATTTGTTTGATTTAACTCATTTTTAGTCCACCTTTTCCCTCTCCTTAGATGCGCAAAGTAGAGGAGTACCTACGTGAAGAAGCGGAGGCTAAAGGCTGTGCTCATTTGACGCTTCTCGATCCTGATAAGGTTGATTTAGAGACTTTTCTAAAACTTGGCAAGCTTGCTGAAGAGGCAGGTTCGTCTGGCATAATGGTTGGAGGCTCTCTTGGAGTTACCGAGTCTATACTTGACGAGTATGTTAGAGAGCTCAAGAGGAACGTGTCTCTACCTGTTATACTATTTCCTGGAAGTGTTGCAGGTCTTACACGTTATGCAGATGCTGTCTGGTTTCTAGTAGTGTTGAACTCTGCAAACACGTACTTTGTAGTAGATGCACAGGTTCAGGCAGCTGTACTATTGTTTAAGAGGTTCAGAAATCTCGAAGTTCTCCCACTTGCATATGTGATTGTTGGTGAAGGAGGAACTGTAGGATTTGTAAGTCAGGCAAGAGTAATACCGTACGAGAGAGCTGATGTCATTGTTGCTTACGCACTGTTAGCATCCTATCTCAGATTCCCGTTCCTGTACTTAGAAGCTGGAAGTGGAGCACGTAATGCTGTACCTCCTGACATAGTTGCGAGATGTCGCGCAGTTTACAAT
>JAMOMD010000181.1 GCA_027068725.1 Thermoproteales archaeon
TTGCAATTATTCTACAGGCATGGTATGCAACAGCCTCAACGAAACCTGTGAAGTACGCTTCTGCGAGTGCCGTTGTCTCGTCCCTAAGTTTAGATATGTAATATTCGATTGGGAGAGGAGTTAGAACATCCTGAACGTGTGGTACTTGTCTTAATGTGTCGAGGAGTAGTTTTAGGATGTTTTCACTAAGCCAAGTTTCTTCAGGCATTCTATTACTCTAGTATTTTCTTCGCATATGAGTCTTGTCACGCCTGCCTGATCTAGGAAGTATGACATGTTGTGACAGTAACCTGAGGCTATGGTGATGTTTGTGCCGATTGATACTAGCCAGTAGGCTACTACTAGTGCAGCTTTAGGCATGGGAGATGCTTCATTCTTTACAACATCTTCATGAACTATCTCTCCGTTCGATAGGTCAATTATCGTGAAGAACCTGGATTTTGCCAGATCAACAACATCAATTCGTGCTTCCAGTCCAGATGGCTCTCGTGTTCCAGCAACTATTCTGATAGTTCCCTCTTTTGGAGGGTCAAGGCTTGGCAGTGGCACGTTATGTGGCTTAACTATCCAAGTAGGCCAAGATGGGCGTGTGCTCATCTTGTCACTGGTTCCCAGCATATTCCTAGCTTTCTCGCGTACTCGTATGCTTCGTTTAGCTCCTTGCTCGATGGTCTGCGAGCAATCTCAGGCCATCTGTGTGGGTACTTTGCTACTAGCCACTCTGGTCTGTACTGGTCCATTATGTTTACCAGAGCCTTCTTGTAGTTCTTCGCTATCCACTCAAGGACAGGTTTTGTACAGCACTCGACATGGCTAGGCATGACTAGGTGTCTAATTATGCAGTCTTCTCCACGGTCTGCAAGCATCTTCATGTTTCTTGTAATGACCTCCCAGTACCTCTTGACTATGGAGTACCTTTCCGCACACCTGTCATTTCCATACTTCATGTCAGGAAGCCATATGTCCATCACGTGCAGTATCAGCTTCATGCCCTCGACCGTGAGGTACATGTTACTATTCCATAGCTGAGGAACATTCACACCCCACTCTGCAAGATACTTAAGTGACTCCAGTATTGCGTGAATTGCTGGCGTTGGGTCACCACCGACCCAGTTTATGTTGCGTGCACCATTCTCACGTAGCCACTTCTGAATTATTGCTAGCTGCTTTGGCGTGACTTCATCTCCATTATCAGGAAACTGAGATATGTCCCAGTTCTGACAGAACACGCATCTGAAAGTGCATCCTGTGAAGAAGATTGTTCCAGATGGTACGAGTGGAGCTTCCTCACCTAAATGATGAAAGTACGTGCCTATCCTAGGCTTAGCAGTTGTCAGACAAGCACCACGACGCTCATACCTGTTTACTCTACACTTTCTCTCGCAGAATATGCAGGACGAGACTATTCTCTTTGCAAGTACTATCTTCACATCGAGCACACTACAGGATGGTAAGCTACTGCTAGTCCACTTAATGTACTCGTCCTTAGTACATCCTGTACGTAGCTCTCTCCATACCTTGTCTGCCTCTTCTGCATACTTGTCATGCAGTTTCCAGAGATCTTCAATAGGCATGTTCCACAGGTCTTCAATTTTCTCAGGAACTTCGATGCGGGCACATATGTGGTACTTTGCAGGTGCTTCATCTCTCATTACTGCGTAGTACCAGCTCAGTCTCTCAACTACTTCAGGATCGTGCCACACCGTGACTGCATCAGGTCGAATTACTTGCCAATGTCTAAGTCTTGCAAAGAGCTCAGCCATGTTGTCTACCTGTGATAAGTTCTGTAGCTTAAGGATAAGTAATCTTCGTTTGTGCTAGCTAAGCATCTACATAGCTACTACGTGGCACAATCTTGACAATATGCCAAAGTTAGCACGTTGCTAGGTGTCATTGTGTTAGTACGAAGCTTTTAAGATAATGAACATTCTCTATTCAATGAGCATGGTACTCCTCGATGAGCTTGACAAGAAGCTGCTCGAATTTCTGCAGAAGGATGCTCGTATAAAAGTGACAAGACTTGCAGAAATTCTCAACAAGCCTAGGACAACAGTTATGAGTAGGATAGAGAAGCTAGAGTCCGAGAAGCTCATTCTTGGATATCGCGCAGTTGTTGATCTCAGAAAACTTGGATATAACGTGCTTGCATTTGTGCTAATAAGTGCCAAGAGGATAGCACCAATATCAGGAAGATCAAGCCAGGAAGTACTTGTTGAGAGAATTCTACGAGACACTGATGATAGAGGAGAACTTCCATGGATTGAAGAAGCTCACATTGTGACCGGCTCGTACGACATCATACTCAAGGTATGGGCTAGAGACATGCGACAGCTAAGCGACTTTCTGATAAAGTACCTTCCATCTCATCCTGAAGTAGCTAAGACTGAGACCTTCCTCGTTCTCGAGCAGATATGCGACTCACGTGAGAGATACTTGCCAGCTACTAAGATATAGCTGAAGAGTCACCTATTTCAGATCCTTCACTAGTTGTCAGGCTGACATACATGCACGGGTACGGGTATGGCAGAAGACGAGGAAGACGATGGGACACTTGGACAGAATACACGACCTCGCATGACGAGTTACAGGATTTTGCAACTGCTGCAATAGCACTTGTCGCAACTTTTCTACTAGCAAGCTTTCCAGACGTAGTACGTTACCCAATGATTGGAATATTTGTTATAATTGGTGTACTAACAGGATTTGTCCTTCATGAGCTTGCTCATAGGCTAGTTGCTAGATCTCTTGGCTACATAGCCTTCTTCAAAGCTTGGAAACTTGGACTAATACTATCAGTACTCAGCGGAGCCTTCATCGGGCTAGTACATGTGTTCCATATTCCATTTCCACCATTTCTGATAGCTGCACCAGGAGCAGTGTACATAATACCGTCCCCCTTCAGGATGTTCTACGACATCAGGAGAGACGAACTAATGATAGCTGCAGCAGGCCCACTCACGAACATCCTAGTAGCTGCAGTATCGCTAGCATTTGCTCCATACATGCCCTATCTCCTGATTGTTGCTTACATAAACGCCATCCTCGCCGTGTTTAACCTTCTGCCACTTCCCATGCTCGACGGCTTGAAGGTACTTAGAGCAAACATGCTAGTCTGGGTATGTCTCTTTGTTGTTGCAGTTGCACTATTTCTAGGTGTTCACCTAGCAATCTGACGTCAGGAAGCGACACACATTTAATGTACTAGCCGAGGGTAACAGTGTCTGAATTATGCAGTATGTGATAGATGTGACTAAGCTAACACCTGAAGAACTTAGAGCAAAAATACATGAGCTAGCTAAGGAAGGAAAGAGAATCGACGGAAGAGCACCTGATCAACATCGTCCCGTCAGACTTGAGGTAGGTGTACTACCAAATGCGGATGGTAGTGCACTCGTAGCTTATGGTGATACTGTAGCTGTAGCAGCAGTGTATGGTCCTAGAGAAGTTCATCCACGCCATCTTGCACTTCCTGATAGAGCAATCCTGAGAGTAAGATATCACATGACGCCTTTCAGTACGCATGACGAGAGAAAGAGACCAGAGCCAACTAGGAGAGAGATTGAGATTTCTAAAATTCTGCGAGAAGCTCTTGAGCCTGTTATTCTTCTTGAGCAGTTTCCAAGAACGTCAATTGACGTGTTCATAGAGATAATACAGGCAGATGGGTCAACTAGAGTTGCATCAATAACAGCGGCATCACTAGCTCTTGCTGATGCTGGCATACCAATGAGGGATCTAGTTGTCGGAGTCTCAATAGGAAAGATTGGGGACTTAGTAATCGTTGACTTGAACAGATATGAGGATGCTTATGGAGACGGTGACATGCCTATAGCAGTCATGTGTAGAAGAGGACTTGTGACACTTCTACAAGCTGATGGTCAATGGACTACTGAGGAGATCGAGAAGGGACTAGAGCTAGCGTTTAGAGCAGCAGAGAATATCTACAGAATGATGAGAGATGCGCTCAAGAGCAAGTACATTGAGGCATCAAAGATCTACCAGCAGTAGTCAGTAACACATGTAAATAAGAGTTCGACAATCACGGTGAATTGATACCATGAGCAGTGTAAGCATAACACAGCAACCTGAGATATTACCACAGCTCAGGAAAGAGACCATAAAGAAAATTGTCGAGCAAGGCAAGAGAAGCGACGGAAGAGGACATCTAGACTTCAGGAACGTCGTACTACATGTAAATCCGATAAAGACGGCTGACGGCAGTGCAATAGTATCATTAGGAAATACTAAGGTAGTTGCTGGAGTAAAGGTTGGCGTTGGCGCACCATACCCCGACACGCCAGACGAGGGCGCACTAATAGTGAACCTAGAGACACCACCACTTGCTGCACCAACAATTGAGCCAGGACCACCAGACGAGAATGCTATAGAAATAGCACGTGTAGTAGACCGTACAATAAGACATAGCAACTTCCTCGACTTCAAGAGCCTATGCATTGTTCCTAAGAAGTTCGTTTACATACTATGGGTAGACCTATACGTGCTAAATCACGATGGAAACCTATATGATGCCGCCTGTATGGCAGCTGTTGCAGCACTCGCCTCAACAACACTACCAAAGGTAGAGATAGAACAGGAACAGCCTAAGATAATAAGAGAAGAAAGAATACCACTAAAAGTTAATCCAGAAAACCTACCACTAACAATAACGTTCGTAAAAATATCAAATTCAATACTCGCCGACCCAACACTAGAGGAGGAAAACATATGTGATAGCAGAATAACAATAGGAATATCTAATAACAAAGTCGTGTCAATTCAAAAAACAATCGGAACATTCACAATAGATGATATAAAGAACATAATGAGAAAATCTATAGAACTTTATGGAAAACTAAAAGAAACAGTACTGAAAGCAATAATGAACCCCGATAGAGAACTTAGACTATAAAAATACTTTCAAATAATGTACTAACGACTAAGATAGAGATCAGTCACACCACGCAATATATCTACCATATTCCTAACGTACTCTAATGTTCTCTGGAGTCCCTTTTCTGTGACTCTGATGACAGTTCTAACACACCCATTTTCTAGCGTCTTTCTTTTTTCAATAAATCCATTCTCAGCAAGTTTTGAGAGATGTTCTTCAAGTGTACTAGGACTTATTTTAAGTATTTTATAAAGCTCGGAGAATGTTATTGATTTTCGCACCATTAGAACAAGCATTATTGATAATCTTGTCATGTTTGATAGTATTGACTCTTTTGTTAGCTTTTCTAATTTTTCCACGAGAGTTTCTATATGCTGATTTTCGTTACTAGTCGACATCTTCTCCTTTATATCTTTCAAATTCTCTTCATCGCTGGCTTGCTCAGTGGAATCTCCATACGTGAATAGAGGCAGTACGCAGAGTAGTGCAAGCGCCATTGTTCTAGTATGATGCTTGACGTCACAATTTGTGCCCAAGTGTACTAGAATGGGGAGGTATTTAAATGTATGCGTAGAAGTGAACATGTGGTTATCTTGTATGTTTGTGAAGTTTATTTTCGTCATCTGATCCGTCCCTAGAATCTGATGTTCTGTCTGGTTAAAACTTGTTGCGTGTGTTAAAAGTATTGGAAATAGAAAGGTCGATGCTAGAAACCTGAGAGATCTACGAAGCCCTCTGAGGCCTTCTCAGCTAGCACCTGGTTTGATAGCTCTAGTCTGTACCTAACCTTTGCAGGGTACTTCACCTCGTTCTCCGTCTCCTCCTTGGGGACTAGCGAGATCTCGAACTCTGCATAAGCGACGCCTACCCTCTGTCCACCCTTAAGTAGAGCCCACTCTAGCTTTGCAACTATCCTGTTGTCCTCGCGACGTATGTCCCACTTTTTGTCTCCAAGCTCGAGACCATACTCTGCTGCCGTAGTCTTGACTATCTGCATGTAGTTTCCACCTGACTCATCGAGAGCTAACGAGAGACCAGCCTCGCGTGGCCATCTTTCTAGTCGTCTAAGTCGAGCTTCCTCGTTAGTCTTCTTGCTTACTGAGATTTCTGTCTCTAGATCTCTCTCGTAAATGACTGTGAACTCCGTGCTCATGATCGGTAGCTGTGTCTGGGAGTTAATAACAGTAGTTGCTCAGTGAGAGAAGATGAGAGTTGTAGTACTGACAGGAGGCACGGGTGGAGTAAAGCTACTGATGGGACTACGCTTTCTCGTACCTGAGACTGAGATTGCGGTTATTGTGAATACTGCAGACAACATGTACTGGAACGGGCTCTACGTCTGTCCTGACGTTGATACAGTAGTGTACGCATTGTCAGGTCAGCTTGACTTAGATAAGATGTGGGGAGTACGTAATGACACCTTCAACTTTATTCATCAAGCACAGATCCTAGGTCTCGAGAAAACCTGGTTCAAGATAGGTGATCGCGATCTTGCAATGCACATCCTGAGAACATACCTAATGTCACGAGGTTACTCACTGTCTAGCGTTGTGAAGTACGTGTGTGCTCGCTTAAACATACGTGCAAGAGTGATACCCATGACGGATAATCATGTTGAAACGCATGTGCTCACGGAGATGGGGGACTTACATATTCAGGAATTCCTAGTACTTCATGAGGCGAAGTTGGAACCTCTTGGAGTGAAATATGTGGGCATTGAGCAAGCCGAGGCTTGTCCTGAGGCTATACATGTGCTTGAGAAGGCAGATCTCGTGATAATTGGTCCAAGTAGCCCACCTGTGAGTATTCTACCAATAATCTATACCAGACCTATTGGAGAAGTATTAGAAAACATTGATGCTCCACGTGTTGCAGTATCTCCTCTTGTAGGCGATAGACCTGTCCTAGGTATAACGGACAAGTTTCTGAAGGCAATAGGCTGTGAGCCAACCGTGGTAGGAGTAGCAAAGCTGTATAGGAAATACGTGACTCACATGATTATAGACAAGTCAGACAACTATGCTGTAGATAAACTGCGTGAGCTCGGCCTGGTACCAATTACCGCAGACATCGTGATGAGAGATATGGAAGATGCTAAGAGACTTGCAGAAACTATACTATCAATAGTGCACTATTGCAAATGATGACAACTACGGGCACTGACAAGATGACGAGTACGGGGTTGTCTGATAAGCCTAGGCTAGACCTGATTGTTCAGATGCTTACTGCAGACTGTTCAAAATTGATAGATATCATGTCTCAAGCATGCAAGATACGAGACAAACATTTTGGCAAGATAATAACATACTCGAGGAAAGTTTTCATACCATTGACAAACGTATGTTCAAATGATTGTCTATATTGCAATTTTAGTAGAAGACCATGGGAAAAAGGCGCATTTATCCTAAGACCGGATGTCGCTGTAGAACTTGTGAAAAAGTGGGAACAGAAGTTTAAAATAAAGGAAGTACTAGTATGCACAGGAGAGAGACCTGACACGTTTGCCGAAATACGTGAAAAGTTAAAATCTTGGGGATTTAGAAATTTTGTAGAGTATTTATGCGAATTCCTCTATAAGGTAATTACAGAGACGAGATATGCCGTGCCTCACGTTAATGTTGGTTACTTAACGATAGAAGAACTAAAGCAAATACGTGACTATACGGCTAGTGTAGGAATAATGTTAGAAATAGCTAGTCCTAGATTATGCACAGATGAACTTCCTCACAAAAATTCTCCATCAAAACATCCCAAGTACAGGATCGATTTTATCAGAGCTTGTGAAAGAGTTAGAATTCCCGTAACTACAGGCACATTAATCGGTATCTGTGAGACCATTGATGAACGTGCAAGAACCCTTCTCATACTTCACTCCCTAACTATGCAGCTAGAGTGTATTCAGGAAGTGATTGTCCAGAACTACATGCCTGGACCAAGATCTGCCACGAGATGTACCTGTTGCGAACCTCCGACACTTACAGACATGGTGAGAACCATAGCGACTACGAGATTACTAGTCAAGCCTGATGTTAGTGTTCAAGCACCTCCAAATCTTGCACTTGGAGCATATGGAGTGTACATCCTGGCGGGCGCAAATGATTGGGGAGGAGTATCTCCTGTAACAATAGATTATGTTAACCCAACATATCCATGGCCAAGTATAAGAATGTTGAAAAAAGTTACAGAAAGCCTCGGGTATGAACTTAGAGAAAGACTTCCAGTATATCCAAAATTTATAAAAAATTCGAGAACATGGCTATCAGATATTGTGAGAGAAAAAGTACACCAAATTATAGATGATACAGGACTTGTCGATAAGAAATATGAGGGAGAATAAATACAGGATAGTCGTAAGAATAGTTAAGACGAAATACTGGACACCAACAGATCCCCACAAGGCCTATCGTAAGCTCAGAAAAATCATTAATAATACAATACTAGACAAGTCGCTACTATTTATCTCTGAGAAAGCGCTCAAAGTACTGACAGGAGACATATATGATGAAGCTAGGTTAAGTGTTAAAAATGTCGATATTTTGGCAGGAAAAATTCACAGAATAGTCTGGTGTAGGCTGCTAAGAAAGTACGTAAATTGGAAAATATTGAACACAATATGCAATGTACATATTGAAGATATTTCACGACATATACATTTCACAATTTCTAGATGCATCTCTAAGCTAGATTTTATAAGTATCTTTAAACCAACGTCAGGATGCGGTATTGATGCATCATTCCTGCCTTACATGTATGTTACCGATGTTCAGGATTCTTATATGAACATTATTAAAAAGTTGTGGTTAGACTATAGACATAGACTTTGGGGGATAGTTATAGTTGATGGAGATTTATCTCTTATATGTAAGAGAGGACATCTAATCTTAACATCGAGAAGAACTTATGTTAAGGGGACTATGAATGTCGGACCGCTTGTGAATGTTTTATCACGTTCATTTCTTAGAAAGTTCTTTTTGAAGTCTATGACTGTCGTGTACTATGTTGGCTATAGTATTCCTCCTAAGTTAATATTTCTTTTGTCACGTAGAGCCAGAAAGTACATGTATAATAGGTATGGAATGACTCTGCTAGAGAATGTTATGTGTCTTGAAGCTGAGAATTACAAGACTATTACATGGAGTTCTCTCATTAATACAACTAATGTACCGATGGTGTACATTAGGGTCAGCAAAGGGTGATCGATCATCTTTCACCATAAAGGAATCTCATCACCATTACGTGACCTTCTTCCCAGTCTAATCAGCCGGTCAAACTGTCATCACTGATCGGACCCGTGACCGCTCATCATGCGCCAGGGTCTGTACAGATCATGTTCTATCCCGAGGATGTCTAATACTTTTCCTACTATGAACCTGACTTGGTCACGTATATCTACTGGGCGGTGATAGAACCCGGGACATGCCGGAACAATATGTACGCCGAGTCTAGACGCACGATGAAGTAGTTCTAACATATTCTCGCTCAGTGGTGTCTCCCTTACTACTAGGATTACCTTCCTACCTTCCTTAAGTGCCACGAGACAGCATCTTGCAACAAGATTGTCAGCCCTTGCATGGACTATGTCTGATAGCATCCTGATGCTACATGGACAGACTACAACAGCATCAAACTTAGATGATCCACTACTTATAGGAGCATCAAGCTCATCTTCAGGATAGTACTCATCGACTAGAGAAAATACTTCATCAACTAGTCTTCTATCAGCTTCAAGTCTCATTATGTACCAAGCCCATCGAGTCACTATCAGGTACACGTAGGCACTTGCATGCTTTTTTAACGCACGCACAAGCTCAAGACCGTAAACTACGCCACTCGCACCAGTTATTCCTACGATTATTCTCATGTTGCAGGATAGAGAAAAGTAGAAAAGTTAACTCATACCACAACTAGCGAAGCCCCTCAGAGCGTACCGTAGTGGTACACGATGAAGAGGGGACGTACCCAGTGGCCGCATTCTAAACAATTTTTCCTGACCTTTAATAGTGCGGGAATCGAATTTGTATAAGAAAAGGTAAAAGAGAGTGTGCG
>JAMOMD010000182.1 GCA_027068725.1 Thermoproteales archaeon
GTCTGACATCTCTGACCTTACGCATACAGTTGATACTGATACTACGTACACTGCAGGAACTAACCTCACCCTTTCAGGCACAACCTTTAATGTAGACGATACCTTTTTACTTAACACAGGCGATACGGCTACAGGAGATTACAACTTTGATTCTAATACATTTGTCGTTGACTCTGTGAATAATCGGGTTGGTGTGGGGACGGCTACGCCGACAGCGGCATTGGACGTGATTGGAGGTATTAAATCAAGCGGGGATATAATGATTGGTGATAATCAACTTGTTTATGGTGTTAATGGCTTGAATTACATAGATGCTACTGCTGGCCCTAGTGCAGAACTTACATTTAGGACAGGTGGCACAAATAGGAGGATGACTATAGACTCCGCAGGCCAAGTAGGCATAGGCGACACAACACCAGACGCACTACTAGACGTAGCAGGCAGCTTCCGCCTAGACGGTACATTTGCAGACAAGGACGGAGACGTAGGCACAAGCGGACAAATACTATCAAGCACAGGTGCAGGGGTAGACTGGATAGCTAACACAGATAACACCGACGACACAGTCTCAGGTACAGAGCTAGACGGAGTCTTCAGCACAACAGGACTCTTAACAAGAACAGGCGCAGGCACATACGCAACAATATCGGACAGCTCAAGCAACTGGAACACAGCCTTCGGCTGGGGAGACCACAGCGTGGCTGGGTACCTTACTACAGTAGACATATCTGCTGATACAAACTTGGCAGTCGGAAATGGTGTCACCCTTACAGGAGACACACTAACAGTAACTGCAGCAGGAGGCTTGGCACAAGCAGCAGGAGGCCTTACAACAACAGGAGTGCTGCAAGACCTTAATACGCTAGGTGCACCAGCAAGTGATGGACAGATATTGGTGGCAACAGGAGCAGGAGCCTTCGCCTACGAGTCTGGAGCAACTGCACGCACCTCTCTAGGCGTAGACCCAGCAGGCACAGACAACTCTACTGATGTCACCTTAGCAGGCACAGGTACCTACATATCACTTGCAGGGCAAGTGATTACTGTTGACCCTATTACAGAGTCTGACATCTCTGACCTTACGCATACAGTTGATACTGATACTACGTACACTGCAGGCACAGGGCTTACCCTTACTGGTACTGTGTTCTCTAATGATTTGGGGGCGGATATCAGTCTGGCTACTGAAGTCACGGGCAACCTCCCAGTAGCTAACCTTAACTCAGGAACAGGAGCCTCAGCCGCTACCTTCTGGAGAGGAGATGGTACTTGGGCAACACCAGCTGGTTCAGGAGATGTGTCTAAGGTGGGTACTCCTCTAAACAACCAGATTGGTGTATGGACAGGCGACGGTACCATAGAAGGAGATGCTGGCTTCACTTGGGATGGCACAAACCTAACTGTTGGTACAATCACAACAGGAGTATGGAACGGCACAGCCATAGACTTCTCTTCATATACTAATGCAACAGCAGGTGATGGCATCATCTTTACTGGTGATTCTATATCTGCAACCTTGGGGACAAGTGTCGACATATCATCAGAAACTAACCTATCGGGAGATGCAGAGATTGTACTAACTGGAGACGCTCTCTCAATAGCTAGTTCAATAGCTAGAGACTCAGAGCTACATAGCGTAGCAACAGTATCAGACTCAAGTGAGGTAGACCTAACAGTCACAGGTCAAGACATTACAGCTGCTCTCATAGCTGGCTCAATAGATGAGACAAAGCTAGATACTTCAACAAACATATCACTTAACCTTGCAGACAGTGCATTACAGGCAGGTGACAATATATCTACTCTTACAAACGACACAGGATTCATCACAAGTGCCGACGACACAGTCTCAGGTACAGAGCTAGACGGAGTCTTCAGCACAACAGGACTCTTAACAAGAACAGGCGCAGGCACATACGCAACAATATCGGACAGCTCAAGCAACTGGAACACAGCCTTCGGCTGGGGAGACCACAGCGTGGCTGGGTACCTTACTACAGTAGACATTTCTGCTGATACAAACTTGGCAGTCGGAAATGGTGTCACCCTAACAGGAGACACA
>JAMOMD010000183.1 GCA_027068725.1 Thermoproteales archaeon
GGTAGTGCTTAATGATGCATAGTCAGGTAACGGTAGTACAATGAGTGAGATAGTACTGAAGACTCTAAGTGAGCGATACGGAAACGTACTTGAGAACAAGCTTAGAGACTACCTCACGAGAAGTGCTGATCCTGAGTTCGCACCAGTAATAGTGTACCACATAGCTACTGGCGGCAAGAGAGTTAGACCATTTCTGACTCTCGCATTTGCTGAAGCATGTAATGAAGACCCAGCTAAGGCTCTCCCAGAGGCATGTGCAGTAGAGCTTGTGCACGAGTACTCACTAATCTTTGATGACATAATAGACCACTCCACAGTAAGAAGAGGTAAGCCGACAGTCTGGAAGATGTATGGTCACTCAATAGCAATACTGGTCGGCCTATGGTATAGAGAGGCTATCGAAGAAGCTATACTAGAGTCACACAATCCGCCACTTGTCGCAAAGATTCTGTCCGAGGCAATGAGAGAGATCATAGAAGGAGAGCGACTGGACATTCTACTAGAGGCTGCGGGAAGAGACGACCCCTACGTAGTTGATAATCGCATAGTGAACAGATTATCGCTAGAAAATCTCGAAGAAATTTATATGAAAATGATTAGAAAGAAGACAGCTGCACTAATACGAACAGCGTGCATTCTTGGCGCGCTTGTAGCCACAAAAACTCTAGAACACGAATATGTCAAAGCTGCAGAAACATATGGAGAATGTATAGGAATAGCCTTCCAACTCATTGACGACCTACTTGACATATACGGAAAGTTTGAGAAATTCGGCAAAGAGATAGGCAAAGACCTGAAAGAACACAAACTAGGAAATGCTATAGTAGTGTACACACTACTCAAAGCTTCACAGGAAGATAGAGACAGAATACTAAACATACTTCGAAAAGACATAATTACAGAAAAAGATATTGAAGAAGCCATAAAGATATTCGACAAATATAACGCTAAGGAGCACGTAAAAGAGCTCGCCAGACAGTACATGAATAAGGCAATTAATGCAATAAGAATTTTACCAAATTCTGAAACAGTAAAGCAACTAGAAGGACTTGCGAGATTTATCGTAGAGAGAGAGTACTAGTACATAACAATGCTTGTGTTACTAAAGATAGGTGGAGGTTCTATAAGTCCTAAGGATAGTTATGGAAAATTTGTCAGAGAACACTGTATTGAAAGATTAGCAAGAGTTATTATGAAGTTTGTTAGAAGGAGTTATAAGTTTGTAATTATTCATGGCGGTGGTGGTCATGCACATACTCCAGTTAAGTGTTATGGTCTCCTTAAGTACGTTGATTTCAGTAATAGGATCGGTGTATCTATAACAAAGCTTATGCTATATAAGTTGAAGACAAAGATTCTCGAGATATTTGTGAGGGAGGGCGTTCCTGTATATCCTCTCGAGACTAATGATTTATTAAAAGAAGGAAATAGTCTCGACATTTGTAAATTAGGTAGAGTTATCGAGGCCGGGTTTGTTCCTGTTCTTAATGGAGAGATTGCTATTACAGAAGACGGTCTAAGAATAGTGAGTGGCGATGATATTATGCTTTATCTTGCACGTGATCTACGTCCTGATCTCTGTATTTTTCTAATAGATAAGCCCGGCATTCTTGATAAAGATGGTAAAACATTGTCTACAATTCCGCGCGGAGCTATGATAAGTGAAGTGACAAGTCGCGGTGTTGCAGATGTTACTGGAGGAATATTGCGTAAGCTTGATGTTTGTTACGAAATTTGTAACTACGTTAAGCAGATATATATCTGCTCGATAGAATATCCTGAAGAGTTAGAGTTTATTATTGAGAATGTAGGTGAGGTAGCTCCTCACTGTACTAGGATCCTATGCACTGAGTAATCATATCTTTTAATACTGTCATGTTAACGTTATATGGAGCTATCAGGCAATTTATTGTATAATTCTCTTTGTCTCCTATAAGTATTAAGGTTGGCTGTACTAGCGATATTACGTAATAGTGAACTACTGCCTTTTTCAGATCTTTCACCTTTACTGTCAGTACTGCAGTGCTGTTCTTATACAGGTTTCCTGCATACAT
>JAMOMD010000184.1 GCA_027068725.1 Thermoproteales archaeon
TGTCATTGGCGCTGACTCTTTCCCCTCTGTATGCTACACGGATGATATATGGCGTTGGTTAAACGACACAAACTATCTCACGGTTACCTGTGTAGCATATAGAGCATCCGTGTATGGAATTGACACGTCATGTCCCACGATAATAATAGACCCAAGAATAGCGCCGGGGGGATATGCCTGGATTTTCCCAAGATCAGGAAATGAGGCAAATGTTGGTCTAGGATTTGCAACAGACTACTGTCAGGATGTGAAGAAGTATCTCGAGAACTTTAACAGGAAATATATCCTGAAGCCGCTGTCGAGAGTTGCTAGCAAGACTTTGCCCATGGATGGTCTCATGCTCAGGGTTGGCATTGAGAGAATGCTTCTGGTGGGTGATGCTGGAGGCTTTGTAGTGCCAACTAATGGTGCTGGAATAAATCCAGCAATGATAAGTTCATTACTTGCGTATGAGGCAGATCTTGACAGTAGAAAGTATGATACTTATGCGTGGAGGGTCTTCGGTAAGTATTCTAGAAAGCTTGCCGAGTTGAGACGTTGTATTGATCCACTCTTGAGAAGTGTTGATCGTCTAGAGCGTGCTCTCAGGCTTGTACTTTCTCATAAGTTATCTGGCCAGCTCCTGATGTCGATGCTCACGTCTCTCCTAATGGGGTATTTCAGAGTGTTTGACAGGATAATGTATGCCTCTCTTAGGATTGTAAGCAAGGCATTAGCACTTTAAAGCTTGGTTAAGGTGCAGGTACGAGATACTCCGTGTCTCTTGGCCTTGACCTGCCGAGCGAGGTTAAGCGTGGTCTTGAGCGTGTGTTAGCTAATCTTCTATCAATAGCAAGGTTGTCATACAGGTCTAACACATTGAAAAACGCTGTTGCAAGCTACATTAACAATCCGGGAAAGCTTGTCCGTCCCACACTTACATTACTGACATCCTATCTGCTTGATGGAGACATTGACATTGCAGTAGATGCTGCTACAGCTGTCGAGTGTGTGCATATTGCTGCACTACTTCAGGATGACGTGTTTGATGAGCATAAAGTTAGGAGGGGAGTTCCAACACCAGCCTGTGTCTATGGTGAGCACTTCTCAATACTTGCAAGTAACATATTCATCGCAAAGGCAGTCGAGTTCTGTACACGTACTGGCATTCCAGAGATTGTTAACGAAATAGCAAGTGCAGCCATCAGGTTAACTGATGGAGAGTCAAGAGAGCTTGAGCTCAGGAGAGCTAATCGTAGAATAACGCTGAGAGATTATTTTGAGATTATTTTGGGAAAGACTGCTAGTTTAATTGAAGCATCTCTCACAGTTGGTGCATATACATCTAAAAGAGGCAGAGGTCTAATTAATAAGCTCAGAATATTGGGCAGACTTCTGGGATTAGCATATCAGATAAGAGATGATATAGTAGATTTCCTAAGTGCTGATCCAAAGAATCCTCCATCCTTCGAGAGTGTCAATATAGTGAACGTGCTTGAGCAAGAACTTGGCAGAGAGGCCGCTTTGAGCAAGGCGATGAGGCTCCTTGCAAATATTTTGAAAAATGTCGAGAAACTAGTGTGGGAAGCGTTTGGCTCTGCCGGATTTATATTTGCATCACTTATAGAGAGGAACCTACAGCCCCCTATGATACGCCTATTTTAACTAACTGAGGGATTTAACTGAGCTAGAACACATGTGTGATGACAGTAAACGATGTTGTGGAAATTGAGGGCATTAAGATCAAGGTCGAGGACTTGTTCAAGGCCCCTGAGAAGGATGGTGCAGTCGTGTCAGTTAGAGTACATAGAACGGTCAAGGAGGCTCTCATGAGGTTGGCAGAGAAGGAGGGTCTCCATGGCGTGTCTGAGCTTATTCGCTACTTAATTGCTGGTTTCCTAATGGGCAAGTATGGCATAGTCAAGCCTGACCCGAAGGTTCTTGCACCACCAATATATCTGAACGTGCAGGTCAACGTTACGAGAAGACAAGAGAGACAGGAAGAGCCTACCCTAGACATGAAGGTTCTGGAGCTGAAGAGAGAGATTGAGGAGGCTCTTGCAGAGACTTACGA
>JAMOMD010000185.1 GCA_027068725.1 Thermoproteales archaeon
TGAGCCCCTCTTCAACATTTTGTGCACTATCTAGGCAGGACACAAGCCTAGTCATGAGATCTAGGACACTTTTCCTAACTTCTTTCGCATACTTGTTCTCTAGCTGTATCTCAATTATTGTTGTTAAGAGTTGGCGAAATCTTTCCAATTTCTGAATTGTCTGTCTCAGACTATGTGTACACAGTTTCTTCAAATCAATGTTCTTTTTCTTAGAGTGCTCTGATAGAAACTTCATGAGTGATAGATAGTGTAAATGATGAGCAACCTGTATTATTGACATGAGCTCATCATGCTCTTCAGGACTTGAGAGAGTCACGACCTGAAGACCAACATCGGCATATAGTTCAGCTATCGTATTAGCTGTCTCTTTTGGACAGCAGGATGCTGATGGTATCAGGACAATAGTCTCTCCAACAGCTATGTCTAGAGGACCAAAGAGTGGGTGTGTACTAACAAAGTAGTGCCCATGCTCTTTGACTACGTTCTCTATGTGGGAGAAGTATGGAGTCTTAACGGAGAGTATGTCAGAGATGACTGTTCCCTTCCTGAATCTTCTCAGGAGCTCTCTAAACGTGTCTGTATAGAAGTAGTCTGAGCGTGTTGCAAAGATGACGTAGTCGTAGTCTAGCACATTGCCTAGATGTTGAAGTGCTGTACGTGCTGGAACTATGCTTGTCTTGAGGTTAAACATGCTGAACATCCTGAACAGCGTCTTTCCCATGTTTCCTGAGCCGACAATCAGTATGCTTATCCTATCTCTCCACTTCTTGCTAACCCTATCCACAACTTGCAGTATCTTCGAGTAGCTGAGTATTGTATCAACTATGGATCGTGCAATCTCTCTCGGAACATTATGCTGTTCTGCACTTGCTAGCCATCTCTTTCTGACATCCTCCTCCCTAGCCGGGTCGTACACAGGGAGACCGAGCTTGTGCTTAAGACGTGCTAGCTCTCTAACTATTTGAAATCGTCTTGAAAGTAGTCTAACGATCTCTTCATCAATCTGTTCTATCTCTTTTCTAAGTTTCTCTATCTCTGCTGCCATTGTCTTATCAGCTCGTTATGAAGCTTCACGAGTGCTTCAATGCTCTTGTCGCTTGGCACAGCTATGGTAAAGGCCGAGTTGAACATCGATGTGAATATTGTGTCAATGTTCTCTAGCTGTCTCAGGAATGGGCTGAGCAGTGATAGGTCACTTACTCCGTAGCCAACTATTGATACTAGAGATACGTAGTGTATGTACTGGACATCTCTCACTAGTCCACGCGTCTGAAGGTTTGTTAGCACGTTCAGGATCTTGTTCAGAAGTTCCTCTCTTGCAATTATTGTTATGCTATTGTCAAGCTCTGAGTAGCTCATTATGCCTAGGTCAGATATGCCGTGCTTGGACAAGTTTATTGATAGCTCAACGAGAATCTCGTCAAGCTTCTTCTCAGGTACCTGTGCCTTGACGAGGTCGTTCCTCTCTAGGACTGTCACAAGCTTCAGAGGTGGGGCTGTTTTCTCTCTCGTGATTACTGTCCTCTCCTCGACGCCTGGTGACGTTATCACTGTCTTGACGTTCGTCCTCTTGACAGGCTCGAATGTCCTTGGGTGTAGTCTCTTTGCTCCAAGTTTTGCACATATTATTGCCTCATCGTAGCTGAGGTTGGGGACAACTCTCGGATTGTTCACGTACTTTGGGTCTCCCGTCATTATTCCTGGGACGTCTGTGTAGAGCACGACGCGGTCAGCGCCTAGGAGTGCTGCCAAAAGTGTTGCAGTGTAGTCGCTTCCTCCTCTTCCTAGGGTAGTTATCTTGCCGTCTGGTGTTCCTGCAATGAATCCTGTGACTATTGGCACGATCTTTGCCTTGAGGAACTTTCCCAGCGTCTCGTTGACGAGCTTTCTAGACATGTCCATTATTGGCGTTGCCTCGCCATAGCGCTCGTCTGTGACTATTCCTGCCTCTCTTCCTGTGAGGTGCACGCTCTCGATTCCGCACTTGGTGAAGGCTGCCCAGGCAACAAGCACGCTGAGCCTCTCTCCGAAGGATAGGACATAGTCTCTG
>JAMOMD010000186.1 GCA_027068725.1 Thermoproteales archaeon
CTTAAGCAGTCGGATACTAAAGCTCTAGCCGGACAGGGCAAACGTAATCTGCATGCTGAGCGTCTTGCATATATGAAAAAAATATTTATTGATGTGATGTCAGCAATGAAAGCTTATCCGGCCCAGATGGCAAATATGAAAGCTGCCAAAGAGAACTTAGGGGACGTGTTGACACGACGAAAATACCATAATTATGCTGACGAATCTGTGGAGGCAATGCAGAAAGTCGATGATGTTATCGATATGGCTAATAAAAAAGGAGAGCTGGGGAGCTTGACTTTAGGGTTCTATCTTGAACAGATCAGTAACACACTTACTCTGAACGGCATGCCAGCAGAAGCAATTAAATATAATCGAATGCTACTGAAGCACAATCAACAGAAGTACGGCAACAATCATATCTCAGTTCTAATCTCTATTGTGTACTTAGGCAGCGATTTGCATGCAGCTGAACAGTTTGATGAAGCTACTGAGTATTATGAGAAAGCTGTGCAATCACTGGAGTCTTATGAAGCCTATGACAAAGAAGTTCTCGTAGGGTTACTCTATCGCTTCTATGCTGACACTCTTAATGAGACTGGAAGTATTGATGATGCACAGGATTACATCAACCGATCACTCGCTATCTTTGACAGGGCTGATGAGAGTGGGCATTACAGTTCAGATACACTGATCGTTAAGGCAATAATACTAATGAATGCGGGACTGTACGAGCAGGCGAGGAGTACCCTAAACAGGGTCTTAGAAGACTTAGGAGGACAAACGATCTATGATTTTGTGGATCATACATACCTTGCCACGTACTCAGCGCTATTAGACGTGATGTTGTTATCAGGTAATCTAACGCAGGCGTTAGAAAAATCAATAATGCTTCTAAAAAAAATTGAAGCTGTTAATTCATTGGATCAACAACAGCAACTACAAACCACAACTTCAGTGCCAGTTGAAAGAATCCCTCTCTGGAGTCAAGCATTGTCACGTAATGCTGCTAGCCTTCATGTAGCCATCGCAAAAACCCTGTATCTGAATAGCGAGTACAAACAAGCTGAGACTGTCCTCGAGATGATGCCTGTAGATACTCCAGAAAAACTCTACTTGAGAGCTCTGCTCTTCGAGAAACTAGATGCCTTTGATAAGGCTATTGATGAGCATGAGAGAGCCATCACTTTAATTGGAGACCTCAAAGGCAATAAGCATTACTCCATCGCACCCCACCATCTACGGATTGCGGCTATCGAAGAGAGAGGCGGACACCCACTTAAAGCAGCCTCTAGGTTGAAGAAAATCGTTGAGATCCTACGCAGTAGTGGTAATGCGCTAAACCAAACATCTTCCAGCGAAGTGTTGCAAGAACTCAATACTGCGCCGCATAATGTGATGAAAGAAGTGATTGTCAGCTTGAGAAAGATACAGTCGGCTCATGAGCTAGATCCAGATATATATCTGGATATTGAGATCCTAGCTTCCGAATATGTACGCAGTGGTGTGAATATCAATACATCCATGACAATGATGTCGAGTCTCTCAGAGAAGGGTGGGAAACTTGCAGAACTCATCGCTCGTAAGAAGAGACTTGAAGTAAGTCGAATTCTAAAGATGAAAAGGCTTGACGCCATATTTGCTACATCTAGAGATACCCGGGTTAAAGGTGAGATGGAGACAGTTAGCGTTGAATTGCAAACTGTCCAACAACAACTCGCTAACGTAAATACCACGCTATCCGATGAGCATGAGTTAGTAATGAGTATGATCGAAGGACGTACTGCCACAGTCAAGGATATGCAGTCTTCACTTCAAGATGAAGAAGCGATCATCATGTACGCACTAATCAGAAACGGCGTACATGCATGTTCGATAACTAGGACTGGTCAGCACTGTTCCCTAATCAATATAGCCCCGAAGACCATCACAAATATGATCAGTGAACTGAGACGCTCAACATCGCTCTCTTCGATAGGTGGGAAGAGCAAACTGCCCACATTTCCTATTTCAGTATCAAAAGAACTGTATACCATTATATTGGCCCCCATGATGTCCTTGCTCCCTGAG
>JAMOMD010000187.1 GCA_027068725.1 Thermoproteales archaeon
AGATCATGGTTCTCGTCTTTCATCCTGACTTCGTACTACATAAGTGAAATAGATAAAATAATAGCTGAGGGGCGTAGGGTCGAAGATTATGATTGTTCACGAGCTGTTAAGAAAGATTGCAAGATACTATATAGACAAGTACTTCAGCTGGCTCTTTTCAGGTGATTTTAGACCAGACACGTATGCTGTGTATGAGATTCTGGAGTGTAGAGCAAAGGTAGAGTTCACGAGAGCTCTGCCTTACACTATAATGAATACGATTGTTGCACCTGCTTCTCTTGTAGGTCTTCTACTTCATGAAGGCTTCGGAACAGTTTTCTCGGAAGAATGCAAGCTTAATAGAATATTCTCTAAGAAAATACAGGTGGATGATAGAGAAATAACAATAAACGGATGGCCAGATTATTATGATGGTGATAAGGTAATAGAACTGAAATTTACTACACATCCTGTGAAGGAGCCAGAGCCTAGGCATGTGCAGCAAGTCAGGATGTACATGTGGCTCACGGAGTGTAAGAAAGGCTACTTACTCTACGTGACTCCCAAGAAAGTGTACGAGTTCGAGATAACACAGCCCATGACTGAGAGCGAGATTGTTGACCTCATAAAGAACTGGACTAGTCCTCGAGATCCTGCTGAATGTCAACAATGCCAGTTCAAGAACATATGTCCCTACAGTAGAGCCGACGTTAGAGAGCGAAGAGAGGAACCTAAGACTGAGCAAGTAGCATAGCTTCCTGTAATATGTAGTGTGCCTGTTCATTAAGTACAAACACGTTACCATGTCCTGGCAGTACCCTAGAGTCAAGCTTCACCTCGGCCATTATTCTTGTTATACTTCTGTACATGTCCAGAGGATTTGAATGAGGTAGATCTACCCTTCCTATACCTCCATCAAGTATAACATCCCCCGTTATCAGAATACCACGATCCTGCTCGTACAGAACAACGCTACCCTTCGTGTGTCCTGGACAATGTATCACTCTAAACCTCAAAGATCCGATCTCCAAAATATCACCATCCTGAATAGTCAAATCAGGATCGTGAGGCTGCGCATCAAACACATCAAGATTATACTCAGGAACAATATTTCGAATAAGTAAATGCTCCGAAAAATCTTTTAGCAGATAAGCATCATTCTTATGAATAGCTATTAGAACATTAACACCTACCTCAGCTAGCTTACCTTTAATTTTTAAATTACCGCAGAAATGATCCAGATGACCATGTGTGTTAAGTATTATGACTTCACGAGGTGCTGTACTCTTTAGAAAGTTTATTGTTTCTTCAAGCTCTTTCGCATGAAACTTATCAAATCCGGGATCAACAATCATTACTTTATTGCCTGAGCTTATTATGTACGTATTTGTATAGAATGTTGATGATATTATCTTGAGAATAGTATAGTCTTTCTCTTTCACTATTTCGCGAAGCATTATCGTGAGCAATCTTGTTGAGGGTCAGGAATAAAGTGTTTCCTCTAAGTTACGCTGGTACTATCTCTTCCTCTATTACAATTGGCTTGTCTTCGAGGTACACGACCCTGACTTTAACTCCTTCAGGAAGATACTTGGGATACTCTATCTTCGTACCATCTTCACACTCTACAATTACTTTGCCGTTTCTGTGATGTACCGTTCCGATGCTCTTCCTGACGTCTAGTCTCACTACCTTTCTCTTGAATAAGTCGTTCAGGTTTATTCTGAGGTTAGTCTTAGTCTTCAGGTTCTTCACGTAGATCGTGTTCTTTGATACTGCAAGAATGTAGTACACGTCTTTGCCATCTATCTGCACGACATCCCCCTTCTTGACATTCAGGATGTGAATGCTTATTGTTAACCTCGTTATTGGTCTGCCACTTCTATCAACTCCAACAAGCTTATGCGACTCACATATTCTGCTTGGGAATGTTCTATGAATTGCTGATGCTATGGCTTTTGCTATTGTGTTGTTTGTTAGCTTTATGTCTATTCCATGCTCTGTCTCTTCGATATCTATAACTGCTCCACGCTGTACTTCATCGCTCTTTGCTAGGACTTGATTCACTATATGACGTATGAGTAGCACATCGTCCTTAGTGTAGTTCTCGCCAACATACCTGACCTGTATTAGCGCTTTCTCCTTGCCCATTATCACTGAGCGACATGTTGGACATACGTCAGGTATCAGGTTCACGTAGACTCTGTACTCTTCACAATACTCACTACTCATCGCATCATGCGCTTTACCACACACCGTTAGCTGTACCTCATGCTCACCCGGCTCTAGAGGAATGTAGCCAACCTCAACCTTGGATATGTAGCCTCGGAACTTCGTGACCTCCTGAATATGCTTCTTAATTACGTCAAACTTCCTAGTCCACCTTCCCTTATATAAGACAGAGCCGCAGCTCGTGCAGATTCTGAATGTGAGCTGGCTAATCTTTGGCAGCTCCTTAACTAGAGGATTCAATTTACGATAACAGTCCTCGCATAGTCCTTCCACAAAGTTCACGTTCTCTCTTCCGCAGATTGGGCAAAATCTGCCCATTACTAAGCCTCAGTCAAAGTCTGTTAATATAAACCGTTGTCTCCACATTAAAGTAGTAGAGGTGATGAAGGGAGCTGCTGCCTGAGAAATAAATGATGAGTGGGAAGATAACTGACGTCACTAAGAACATGCTTACAACAAATTTGTAATAATGTATGATCCCCGCGGCTCGTCAGGTAGCCTCACAGAGAGCCGCCCTCGGCTCTCTTGGCTACCGTTGTCTGTTAGATACTGAAGTTTAAATACTTGTCCTCGTGATCTAGCATGAGGCGGCCCCAGCACCCTGAGCTGTGAGGAAGGGCCTCTCGGCCTGAGGCGGTATGATGAGCTGGACCTTCTATGAGTGGTGATTAGGCTGAGCTAAGCTGACCGCCTTCCTGTTATTAGATTCTGAATGTTAGATTCTAACATGGTTTTCAGATTCTGAATATCAGAATCTGACAAGCCGAGCTAGCGGATAAGTAGAAATAGCTGCTCCCTCACATGACGCACAGCGTGCTGAAATTTACTAAACAGATACGAGACCCTGTACTTGGCTGGATCTGGCTAACGGACGACGAGGTCAAGCTAGTAGACGAGTGTCCCTTCATACAGCGTCTCAGATACGTACACCAGCTAGGTCTCGCACACTTAGTCTACCCAACAGCACGACACACAAGGTTTGACCACAGCCTAGGGGTCATTCACCTAGCAACTAAGATGTTTCAATCCCTCATAGATCACCTATCTGCCAGGGGACTACTAGAGCAGATGCTAAACTCGCTAGATGCCAAGGACCTAGGCGTAGAGTACATTCTTCGACATATCAGATTCGCAGCACTACTACACGACATTGGTCATCTACCATTCTCGCATTCTCTAGACAACTTCATAACATGTGCACTAACATCAAAAATCGTAACAAGTCCAGAGGTTCAGAAACTACTACAGTTATCTGAAGAAGATGTACAGATTCTGAGACTTATATCATCTAGTCTATATATTGCGAAAGAGCACGAGTGGATAACATATTTTCTACTTACAAGAAATAGAGATTTTAACAGATGTCTAAGAGAAGCCGTCCCAGACATTGATATTAATCTAATAAAAGACATACTGTTTGTAAAAATGTTTTCAAAAATTCTTAGTCTGAACCTGACGATACCTCAAGTTCCTGACATTGAGAGAATTCGTCACTATTCTAGAGAGAGATTAAAATATACTGAACTTCTATCAAGTATAATATCAAGCAGCTTGGATGCCGATAGAATTGACTACATGTTAAGAGACCTATATTTCACTGGTGCAAGTGTTAGCACAAATATATCATTGAGCGATGTTGAGAGGATACTATCAAACATATATGTTGTAGATAATCAGGGACAGGATGCTATAGTGATAGCATTTGACGAGAAGGCACGTGCCTGTCTTGAGGGCTTTGTAATAGCGAGATACAACCTGTACAAGTGGGTCTACCTTCACCACAAGGTGACGCTAATGACATCGCTTATGAGAACGCTCTACAACAAGATGATTGATAAAATAGAAGAAATTTCTACACTAGACCTAGTACGAGAACATATTGAAGACCTTGCGAAGTTCTGTGCTGGTTCACTTCCTGAAAACAGAGCACTACTAATGACAGATTACCATGTAATGAGTATCTTAACTAGGCATAGAGACGATCTAGCGAGACTCCTAGGTCCACTTGGCAAGATTGCTATTGACTCGATTCTGTTCAGAAGATCGTGCTTTAAGTCGCTATGGAAGAGGGATGTAGAATTTGAGAGTACAATACAGCAAGCAGCTGCTGAGGATATAATATCGTTTAATAGAAAGATAGGAATAATAATTTACGAGTCGTATAAAAATCCGAACCTCGTGAACTCTCTAATATCGATATTCTCCAGAAGATTAGTAAATGAAATTAAGACCTTGCTAGAGCTTGGTCTTGTTAAGGAGGAGCAGGTTAGCATATGCCTATCCGAACTATGTTCTGAAATTTCTCGCGATTTGCAGAGTATAATACTGATAGGCTTTGCGTATTTTGAGCCAGATGTAAACATTTACATAACATCGAGTAGTGTTGAGAAAGTTGTTGAGTTAGAATCCGTATCTCCATTATCTAAATCTGTGAGGGAGGCTTGGCAGAGATCACCAAAATTATTCATCTACGTTAACATGAGTGTTCTAAGGAAAGTATGCGGAGAATACTGTGAACAGGCATTACAGTACTTGAGAAGTTGCATAGTTAGAGCACTCGACTACTCTATAAGAGACATGTTAAATCTAGCTAAGCATAGTGCCTAGCTACACCTTTCTTGCGTATACTCCAAATCCTTCAACAACTTTAACTATATGAAAGCCTGCTTCACGTAGTCTATTACACACACCTCGCTGAATATCTAGACCCCTATACCTTGACCCAGGTGCGCCTGTGTAATGAAATAGTGTTCCTCCCTTTCTAAGTATTCTATAGAATTCTCTATATAGCTCGAGACTGTAGAGGTCTCCTGTCTCACTTGTTAATCTAGGCGGGTCATGTATTATAGCATCAAATGAGTTGTCTCTCAGTTCTGTGATTACGTCTAGTATGGAATCGTTTACAAGATCTACATTACAGTTTTCGAACACTCTACTGAAAGGATTGATCTGCGAGAGCTCTATTACATTACTATCAACCTCTACTGAAAGTACGTAACGTGCTCCTCGTTCAATACATGCTCTAGCAGTATATCCAAAGCAGGCACAGGTATCAAGTACCCTATCTCCAGGCCGTACCAGAATAGCCTTCTCTCGCGCATCGTCTAGTGGATCTCTTTTCAGCGTGTGCATTACTATACCATCAATCAGGAGTGTTGGAGCCCACCTTTCCTGAGCTTGACAGATCTTGTACTGCCTACCACCCCATAGCACAAGTCTGACAAGTCTTCCTGATTCTACCATATGAACAGTCTTGCAATCTGATTCATGTTCACGCTTCTTCAATTTTTCAAAATGTTCTATAACATCTTCAGCGTCTAAACTCTCAGATCCTATATTAACAACATTATCACCTGGCACGTAGCTGATCTCGAAGTTAAATACGTTTACGTAATGAATACTTTTTCTTCTCACTATAGCATCACGTATACGTGCTAAGTCCCAGTATGATAGTAGTGGCACGTTCCTGTAAGTCCATCGAAATACTTTCACTGTAGTCTCCCTATAAGCTAAAGTAAACAGTACCTTAATTACGCAAATGATCAAGTACTCTAGCGAAAGATCATGGATAAGGTATTCCTTCTCCGCCTCTCACTTGTTCGCGAACTCTCTAACAAGAGAGTAACCGTCGAGGAACTAGAGAAGATCTTGCAGACTCACGCAAAGGAGCTCGATAAAGAATATGCAAAGCTAATGATTGCAGACCTTGTGACAATAAATGGCTCGCAAGTTGAGTTAAGCAGAGATGGAAGGCTTCTACTAGAACTCATTAGATAAGTATTCTCGGAAATGATGTAAGCACCTGAGGTCCTCTATCCGTAACGTACACATCATCTTCTATCCTGACACCGAACATCCCAACCTTATACACTCCTGGTTCAACAGTTACAACATCTCCAACCTCTAGCTTATCCTCACTTTCAGGACTTAGACTTGGACTCTCGTGAACCTCTACTCCAAGTCCATGCCCAAGTCCATGGATGAAGTACTGTTCAAGCCCATACTCTCTAAGTACTTGTCTAGCTATCCTGTCAACATCCTCGCAGGAAACGCCTGCACTAATGCAAGACATTGCTTTCTTCTGTGCTTCTGCAACAGCGTAAATAACATCCTTGACATCTTGCGAAGGTGCGCCAACTACAAAGGTTCTTGTAATATCACTACAGTAGCAGGAAACACGAGCACCAAGATCGATAACTACTACATCTCCTCTCGATATTCTTCTACGTGACGACACGTGATGAGGTATTGCAGAATTTGGACCAGACGCAACTATGACCTTGAATGCCGGCTCAGCCTCGTGAGAATGTATTATTCTAACTATCTCTGCTTCTAAATCAACTTCTCTCACAGAAGGTTTAACAAGAAATGAAACCTCTTCCAAAGCCTTTTCAGCAATTTTCACAGCTCGCTTAATTCTCTCTATTTCGTAAGCGTCTTTTCTTCTTCTAATTCTTCCGATATGTTCTGAAGCTTCTACAAGCTTCTTATCCTCTAACTTCTTAAGAAAACCTACCCTTTTATCATAGCCAACTTTCGTACACTCTCTAAGGACTTCCTTAAGATTTTCAGCTATTTCCTTAGGCCTCACAACCTTGTTAGTGAAAGGTGAATAACCTCTCCTCGATAGTACAATAACATTATCTTTCTCGGGTATAAGGTCTATAAGCCTTGGATAGTCAAGTTCAGACACATACACAATATATGTAAGATCTCGAAATATCACGAGAACACAGTAAGGCTCTTTCACTTCAAAAACGTACTCTAGGTTTGGAATGTCTGATATAACGAGTGCATCTATGTCGCATTTTTCAAATACTTCTTTAAATTTCGAGATCTTATGCTTCATATGCTAGTATCTGTAGCCCTCCTTTATACGTAATATCATCTTCATCATATCTTTTGGCTTATCAAATACTTCTTTTACACGAAATCTAATTATGGTGACATATGTTGTGTCCTTTATCTCTGGGTATAGTTTTCTTAGTTCATTTATTAGATCTCTAATATTTCTAAATCCTTCCTCGTGTAGTATTTCTTTTGGAATTTCTTCTATTCTCCTGATATCTATACTCTCAACTTCTGCTATTCCATATACAAGATTATTGCAGACTATTAGTAACTCTCCAAATCTTGGTCTAACAATTCCTAGTCTTATTGTGACTCGCTTTTCTCCTCTTAGTACTCGCTGAAGATACTCAGGCTTGAATCTCAGCACGTAGTTTAGCTCTGCTACTCTTGTTCTTTCTCGATCTCTTCCTGTCTTTTTCACGCTGTGTTGTGCTATTTCAAAATTAGTTATATAACCATCGTCTGCAGGATGGTTAACGTGGAATGGCGAATTGAGGAACGCACGGGTTCGCAAGAAATATTGGTTCTTAGGGAAGAAATTTCCCCTGGAAAGATAGTCGAGGTTCGAGTACTGCATGACGTTGATGTTGGCAAGTACCTGCTGAGAATAATCAGGCTAATAGGGTTATCATCAAGCGAAATTTCCCTACTCTCTTCAATATCTGCGAATCTTGGCCTGTCACTAGATTACTCACCTAGTGATCGTCAGATTTACCTTGTACCAAGCCCGATAAGACACGTATTCTCGAGTATCGACGAGCTGAATGCCTTTGTTAAAAACGTTATAGAATCCATAAGAGTCTTATCAACATTCCTAGGAGATATAAGAAGCTCCTTAGAAATTCTAGAGAATTTGCTAAATAAGAACTGGCTTGTAGAATACTCAGAGGGCAAGATAGAATTCGCTAGAAAGACCTTCTACCTTGATAGACTTCTATCCTGGGTTATTGTAGATATATCTGCAAGAAGATCACTTGAAACAGGGAAAGTTCACATAAGATTTTCAATATTTTCGAAGGAGCCAAAGGTTCTGCATGCTGTTGTGCGAAAATTGCAGGAGAGAGGATTTAGGACATACACTGAGGCTGTGGACCTAGGCTTTGCTGAGGCATCGGTTGAAGTGTATAGTTTGGGTCTAACAGAGAGAATTGTTGACGAGGTTGAAAAATTAATAAAGGAACTGACAAGAGATGGACAATGATTATTAACTGGATTAACTTTCTGCCAATTTTGTACCTTCTTGCCTTCTGCGGTATTGCAGTTTTTCTTCACTACACAGTCAGGAAGAAGCTAGAGAAGTCGAGCACTAGGCTAGACGAGCTAAGAAAAGTTCGCACGAGCCAGGTACAGGAAATATCACAGGGTCAAGCTGTGATACATGCCCAGGAAGGTGAGCACAAGCCAAAAGAATCAGCTGTTTCACGCGGATCTGAGATTTCTGTTCAAGTACAGGTACCGGCGGAGACTATTCCAGAACCTGAAATCAAGGTGCCTGAAGACTACTCGAGAGATGACATTAGGAAGCTGATAGCACAGCTAACGCAGGACGAGCTTAGGATACTTCAGTTCCTCGTTGAGCGTGGTGGCGAAAGTTATCAGATGGAGATATACAGGACGTTGAACCTTCCAAAATCTACAGTAACAAAAATTGTTCACAGGCTGTCTGAGCGTGGTCTACTTGTTGTAGAGAGAAAAGGAAGATATAACTATGTCAAGCTGAAAAATGTGGAGCTTGTCAAACAGCTAGTTAATGAAGTTGCTCAGCGATCTTGAAGTTTTTACTGATATTGAGAACAGGTCGAGTGTCGTTATCGATTTTTCGGCCTTCTCTATCCTGCCCAGTCTAAAGTCTACTATCATGTTTGCAATATCGTACAATTCAAGTATAATGTCTTGAAACTCTAATGAATACGTTATGGAAAATATTAAAGATACGTTAAATCTCCTAGTGCCAACTTTTCTCACGTACAGACATTTACCAGGGCTAAAGTACATGTCACATGTTGCCCCGTTTATTTTCCTATGAGAGAATCTCTCTTTCAAGTTTAGTTCCTTCTCAATATCCTTATCTGTTGAGACCTTAACTATAGCGCAGCATATCGGTATGCTAAGTTGCAAATATTGTCGAATAAGTTTCTTCAATATTCTCCTAAATATGTAGTCAATATTTTCATCTTTAGTTTTTACAAATCCCCTGAATATTGTATCATCAGGTAAGTGAGATACTACGGATATCCTGTCTTTACTAATCTGTATCTCGTACAGTTTGAGCACTCTTCTAGTTTCTATCAGTACTTGAATATATTCAACGTCTCCTGTCTTGAGTGGCTTTATCTCATTTTTCATTATGTATGCTCCATAGTACGGTATGAGTAGTATACAATCACTACCATGACTTTCTCCTGTACTTATCTCAAGTCTAGTACCGTCAGGCTCTATGAATAATGTAAGTACTCTACCTGTCGAGAGCTGCACTCTTGCGCTTGGATGCTCTTCGCATAGTATGAGTCTTGGAAACATTGTCAATCTCGAATAAGCTAAATTGCTGCGTGGTATATTAGGCCAGTACAGAAAATAGCTCCTCTACTTGACTGCTCTCAAAAACGAGACCTTGCCGTACTTGCTCAAGATTGGGTATATCATGCCTAGTACGCCATCGTTTTCGTTTTGAAATCCTGCTACTTTAATGTCCTTGTCTGTTATTTTTACAAAGTGATCAA
>JAMOMD010000188.1 GCA_027068725.1 Thermoproteales archaeon
CTTAACAGGAGCGTCACATAGGTATATGAACGCTGGAACAAGTGCATAACCTCCTCCTAGTCCTACTATACCACTTATTATTCCTATGAAGAATCCTATGAGACCCTTCTTCAGAGCACTGCCAGGGATGTAGTTTAGTTCTGGACCTCTTCTCATTTTTCCGAGCCTCATCATTATTCCCTCGATCAATATCCTGATGGATACGTAGAGGAAAGCAGCACCGAGAATTTCGGCTAGTATCCACTCTGTTCTTAACGTGAATAGAAATATTATAGAACCTAAAAAGGAACCTACAGCACCTGTTACAGCTACTATTTTAACAGTGTTATAATCAACATTTCGTAATCTTATATGTGCAATAGCGCCACTTGCTGCTGTTATTACGACAGCTGCAATTGTGGTACCTATAGCCATTGGTAGAGAATAGTGGAATAGAAAGTACAACGTTGGTAGCATTATCACACAGCCACCAATTCCCAAGAAGCCACCGACTATTCCTGCAGCTAGACCAGTTAACAAGAGTAGGAATACCTGCAATGGGGACGTCATGGAGAAAGCTTTGACTTATCTAAAATTTAAACATTTTTCATAACTAACACCTTTCAATTCCTCATCTGGAGTCAAAATTAAAATAAAACAAAAGTCTAAAAAATAAATTGAAAAACAATACACAACAGGAAGAATAGTTAAAATCCACTGGAGATAGTTTAATAGAAAGACAAGTAAGTACACTCACAGGAGATGATGAAGGGAGGACTTACCGAATAACAAATGTGGAAGCCTCTCTTCCCGGGGTCTGATTCCTTCAGGAAAATTAATAGTTTAAGAAAGCAGCTTGTGAACGTAAGTGCGAGCAGGCGAGAAGTGTTCTGGAAGGGACTTGTTTTGGCGCCGGGGGTGGGATTTGAACCCACGCCCCCTGTACGGGGACGGGATCTCGAGTCCCGCGCCTTGGGCCAGGCTCGGCCACCCCGGCTCTTTAGAATCGTTGTTCGTAAGTATTTTGGGATTTAAAAAGCGTTTCTTCTTACGCTACCTTACTTGGCCTTGTATCTCTTTGGTCTCAGGTTCTTGCTTTTACATCTTCTGCACTTTTCTGCTCTTGGTGGGTTTCTTGCACCACACTTTCTGCATATTAGGTAGCCGAATCTGTGCTCTAGTGCTATTCTGAGCTTCTCGGGGTCTGTTACTGGCATAGTCTCTGTGCGGAGATTATTGATTGGTTTTTAACTCTTAATGCGGGAAGGTCTAAGACTCCTTAAATATAGTGCACATTCTTGGGGCTCTGTGCAGAAGTCGAGGCTAAGCAAAGTAGCTGCGCAGTTTGAGGCTGTGGAGCTACTGAACATAGCGAGATCACTGCTTAAATTATCGTACAGAGAGCTAAGCGAGATACTTAACTTGCCGGAGAGCGTACTATGCAGATACACGAACGGCGAGTTATTGCCTTCTCCTGAGACTGCTGTGAACATCGTGAATAAGCTCGAGAATTTGCTCTCGCTTGATGTTGTTCTTAAGCGATTGATAAAGGTAAGAGAAGGCTACATCAATTTCACACACATAGTCACGCAGAGTGACCTATTGAAACTATACGCGAGAAGAGTGAGAAACATGTTTCAGGAACTTGGCATAACTAAAGTTCTGACTGCAGCGACTGACGGCATACCGCTTGCAGTATCTGCAGCAATATCCCTAGGTGCAGAGTTAGCTGTAGCAAAGCAGTACAAGGACTTGTTTGAAGACAGCTTCTACGAGACTACGTACATTGCAGGAGACCCGCCGAGAAAGGTCACACTATACTTGCCGAAGTCTATGCTGAGTAAAGGAGATAGAGTACTCATAGTTGACGACATCGTCAGAACAGGAAGAACAATACAGTCACTCATAGACATCTGCAGGCAAGCAGAAGCACAGGTAGTTGGCATATCTGTGCTTATAGCACTAGGAACAGAGTGGCTTAACAAGCTGAGAGATGTTGACGCTAAAATTGACGTTGTCCTATACTTGCCAAGCACATGCTCTTCACAAACATCGTAAGCAGTACAGTAGTACTGGTACTTGCAATATTCACGTACTACACTGCTATATTTCATACAGTTCTACTATACGCATACGACAAGCATAGAGCGCGCGTACTTAAGTACGCGAATATTAGCAGTAAGAGCACTCGATTAATTGTACTTGTTCCATGCAAGAGAGAGCCAGCAGAGATAGTTGTGAAATTCTTAGTAAATAATGTACAGAAGCTTGAGAAGTACTATGCGACCATAGTGTACATTCTAGATGAATATTCTATAGAGGAGATAGAGGATATCCTAAGTAAATTCTTGTCCGTATTGAGAGGTCATAATGTTGATGTTATAATATTGCCAAGCAGAAGTTCTAAAAATAAGGCTTCTGCACTTAATAGAGCCCTACGTGCCCTTAGACTTAGTAAGGATAGTGTTATTACTGTTCTTGATGTGGATTCAATTTTAGAGAACATTGGAAAGTTAGATGTTGCTGTAGGTTCTCCTAGATGGATTGGGTATAGTATAATAGATTCAAAGCTCGGCCGGGGACAGGTGCTTGGTTATGATATATTCTTTCGAGTGCTTGAAGGAATGTATAGTATATTTAGATGGATTCCCACACTAGGCTCCGGACTAATGGCAGATTTACAGCATCTTGCGAGACTTGGCTATTTTTCTGAGGATGTTATATTAGAAGATGTTGATTTTTCAATAAAAGCTGCTAGAGAGGGCGTCTCAATATTTTACCCATCCTGTACTGTGCGTGTGCAGGTACCTGCTACCTATACTGCACTTCTTAAACAACAGGTCAGGTGGGCTTATGGTGCTGCACAGCTTGTACGTAAGTACTTCAGGACCTGTCTTAGGAGACCTGTAGTGTTGCTGTACTTAATGCAGTACTTAACCTATGCTGGCCAGCTTCTTCTAACTGTTGTTATAGATGCTGCAGTTCTGCTTAATGCTGCTCCCCCTCTTGCAGTTCAGCTCTTTGTGTACATCATGTTTCTGTACGCGTCCGCACTCTATCCCATGTATCTTCTCCTGCGAGGTGAGCTCACGAAAGACAAGCTTGTATGGTTGAATAGGGTAAACATGGCCTTTGTTGTCATGAGCCCGCTGATACTTTATGGTCTTGTCGCAGGTTTCTTGAATATGCCATTCAGGTGGATTCCTACCCCTAAGATAGAGAGTCCTCGTGGACTTAGTCCACGAGAATGTCGTATAGAACTTGTAGTATGCATATTCCTGACGGTGCTCACAGTGCTAGCACTACTTCACGACTTCTGTATACTTATGCTGATATCGCTGAGCTATGTCGCAAGTTACGTATGGGGACTTGTGAGAGTTATGCAAAGTCAGCTAGCTCGCTAGCTCAGGAAGTCAAGTATTGAAGAGCGCTTTCTCTGCACGCCCTCTTTAACTATGGAGAATGCCTTCTTCAGATCTTCCTGAAGGTATGTGCGAAGTCTCGGATTATAGAGAGCAGCAGCAGGATGATACGTTGGCACAACAATTGTTCTCACATCACCTGGAAGCACAACCTCGTACACTCTACCTCTTATCTTAGAGATCTGAGATACCTCAGACTCTCTATAGCCAGCTAACTTCAAGATCTCTCTAGCACTGTGCCTGCCAAGGCATATTATTAGGCGTGGACGAATTAGCATTATTTGACGAACAAGAAATGGGAGACATGCAGCAATTTCCTCTGGTTCAGGATCTCTATTATTTGGAGGGCGACACTTTAGCACGTTAGTTATGTACACGTCCTCTCTTCTCACACCTAGCTCTGAGAGAAGCTTTGTCAGTAAATTACCTGCAGCACCAACAAATGGTCTACCTTGCTCATCCTCTTTCTCTCCTGGAGCTTCTCCAATTAGCATAACTTCAGCACGTAGATTACCTTCACCAGGAACGGGATTACGTCTACAGGCGTGAAGAGGACAGCGTTTACAATTGCGTATCTCTCTGACAAGTTCCTCATACTCGCGCTCTATGTCTAAACTCATCCTACGAGCATTTTACACGCTTGATATTAATATCTTGTAGACAAGGACTGCTCGTGGTACTTAAGCTATTTGGCAAGGGCAGTGATAAGGACATTTTTGAGAAGTACAAACATCTGATAGGCAAGCCTATAGTAACATCATCAGGAAAAGAGATAGGCAAGGTGAAGAAACTTAAGGTAAGAAAAGAGACTGGAGAACTTCTAGCAATTATATATGAGACAAGTGACGGTGAAGAGAAGATCCTAGACTGTACAAAGACTAAAGTTAACATAATGGATGGCACAGTAATTATTCAAGATCAGGAAGATGTTGTTAAAGAATTTGAGATAAGCACAAAAATAAACTCAATAAAAACCCAAGTTGCAATGATTCGAGAGAAAGTTAGAAAACTTCAGGAAACCTATATGAAGCTGATAGAGCTATTCGTCAATAGTAAGATTGATAGTACAACCTTCAGCGATGTTAAGTCTAAGCTAGATTCAGAGAAAACTAGACTTCAAATGTTGTGCGAGGAGAGTCTTAAAGAGATAGAGAATAGCATAAGAAATCTAGATGAGAAGACTGAATCCCTCAAGAGAAGAAGAAACGAACTTTATGTGAAGAAAGTTCTTGGAGGATTATCGCCGAGCGAAGAAACTGAACTTGAAACTCTAGAAGAAACCTTTAGAAGGATAGACAAGCTTAGACAAGAACTTCTTCTTCTAAGAGCTGAGCTAATACGTGAATGTACAAACCTGTAGCATGTATCCATAGCATCTAGTGCCTCATCTCCGTAGACGTAATTCTGAGAGATAGTTATAACAGGAACTTCAGGATTCAGGATGATCGATGAGATGCTCAGAGCTGGATATCGTAGTTAAGATAATGCAGCAAGCAAGTGTCCTAGGTAGAAGACTGAGCAAGCTTGGATTACTTGCAGCATTTGTTAAGATAATGCAAGAAGCTACCTATCAGGAGCTCAGGACAGTGCTTGGCAAGGACTATGATGAAGTTCTGAGAGAAGCACTGAGACATGGAATAGTTTCTGTGAGAGGTACACGAGTTAGACTTACCTGGATAGGCGAGCTGTTTCTAGCATCATTATCTTCGCTGCTTGAAAGTCTGACGTTTGTCGAGCGATATTATACGTAAGCGTTAGCTATTCTTGGCTTAGAGCTGTATGCTTATTGATTTGAATTTCTCTGTCATAGCTTCTTCATAAGGAACAAACTCGCCCGTGTCGTCATCAATGTAGCCAAGCACCTTGTGCTCAGTATTTCTCTTACATCTTGGACAGTAGAGGTACAGTATATTTCCAAATGCTGTTAAGTCAAATCCCACGTCAAGGTACATGTCTAAGCCACACTGTGTACACCTGAGTAACCAGCGTGTCATATTCCTCACTTCTTCAGTAGCCTAAGCATCACATCTACAAGCTTTTCTGCTGGATTTCTACCAAGTACCTGAGTTAGTTCTCTCCAGTCAGGTGATCCGTTTACCTCAAAGACAACATAGCCATCAGGACCTTCCCCTATGTCTACTCCAGCATACACTAGACCAAGAGCCTCAGTAGCCTTAATCGCAAGCTCTGCAAGCTCTGGATCAATCCTCTCACAAGGTACTCCTTTAGCACCTTGTGCGATATTTGTCTTCCATGAGCCAGGCGGCGCTATCCTGTACATGCATCCAAAGATCTCACCATCAATGACTAGGACCCTTATGTCTCTGTCAGGTTTTCTTATGTACTCCTGAATGTAGAGAGGCTTCTTGAAGTTAAGTAGAGTCTTCATAACTTGAAAACCAACGTCAGGATCTTCTAGCTTTACAGCACCAAAGCCGCGAGACCCAACCATTGGCTTAATCACGAACTCGCGCATGCTCTTGCACGTTATGTATGCGAGATAGAGATCTTCTGTACACAACGTCTTCGGCACTGGAATTCCTCGTTTCGAAAGTTCTATCACAGTCTCTAACTTACTTCTAGATTTTAGAAAGCCCTCTACTGGGTTTAGAACCGTTACGCCACTATCTTCTATAAGTTTCATCACTGTAACTCTTCTGAGAAACTGCTCAAGATCTAGTAAGAATCCTACACTTCTTAAAAATATTCCAGCAACATCAAGCTTCTTATCTCTTATAAGAACTTCTATCTCACCGTTCCTAGATACTTGTACAGATATCCTAGATATTGGTATGTACTTTGCTACATGACCCCGCTCCTTAATTGCGTAAAGAAGATCTCTACAAGGTCTATCAGGAAGAGGCGATTCTGCGACAACAGCAAGTGTGTACACGGTTGCTCTCGTGAAAACTAGGACATTTTTAACTATCTAATTCAGTTTCAGAGAAGAGTTACTCGACCGGAATTTCATAACCTCTCGGCATTGTCATACCCCAGAACTCCTCATCAAACTCGTCGAGCATTCTTAGCCTCTTAGTAATGTCTGGATGCGTTGAGAATAGCTCCTTTAGTCTATCGATGAAGGTTAGTTTCCTATTCTTCAGATACTCGATGAACTCGTCTAGTGAGCGGAATCTTGTCTTAACATCGATTAGCGGATCCTGAATGAATAGTGCCTTAAACTGGAGTGTTGATGCTAGATTGTTTATTTCACTCTTGGAGAGCCCGTACTTGGTGTATAGTACAATTTTTGCAAGTGCTCTCTGTAGGTATCTGCCTCCATGTGGATTCAGCATAACGCTATGCCTGTCAGCGAAGTACTCTCTGTACCTGCTGAAGCCTAGTACTGCAAAGTTTAGCAAGAATGCTATTGCTACAAGTACCATTCCTATGAGCATCATCAGTGCCCAAGATGCATCACGCTCCTCTATTGCGAAGATCGATGACCAGAATCCGAGACGAATCATTAGATCACCAATATTCCATATTATCAGTGGTAACAGACCAATCGCAAGTAGCCAAGCAACATCTCTGTGCTTTAGATGACCAATCTCGTGTCCTAGAACTGCACGCAACTCCTTCTCATCAAGCAATTCTAGAAGTGGCTCGGTCACCGCAACCTTTGGACCTGTCAGAGGAGAACCATACGCAAAAGCGTTAGGTATCGGTATCCTTGCTATCATTACCTTCGGCTTTTCTTTAAGTCCTGACTTCTCTGCAAGATCCTCAACAATATCGTACAGCCATCTATATCTAACAGGATCAGCAGGAACGCAGCGGCATACTGCATCAATTATGTATGGCGCAATTAGCCACTGCACAAGTGCTAGAATAGCCGAGAATATGGCTACTCCTATTATGAAGAGACTCCATCCGTAGAGACCGTACGTGAACAAGCCAAAAATGTCCGCAAGAAGCCACAGCACAAATAGACCTCCAGCAAATGTAGCAAGAGCACACCCAACCATTGCTAGTCGAAGCTTCCACAAGCTCATCGCATTTTACATGTGAAAAATTCCGATTTAAAACCCTTGTTTTAATACTAATTTCTGCAAAGAACCGATGACAAAAAAGAGACAACTCTACTACGCGACAACGCGCTGCTCAGCCTGTGGACTCTCTATGCCAAACATGCCCTTCTGCAGACTTACAGGAACCTGCGTTAGATGTGCACGAGAAAAACTCGATAAGACAATATGTGAGAAATGTCCTGACAAAGAAGAGTGCGACAAAGCAATACATGGACTTAGTTTACTTAAATTAATTGAAGAAAGAATTTCAATGATATTACCAGACTTAGTTAGCCTTCTACAAGAGGAGGTTGAGAATGTACTTAAAACATACTCAGTACCAAACCCGGAGGAAATTTCTAAGAAACTTGTCCAGCTTTACATGGCTATAACTTCAACATTACTACGTGGAAAAGAACGACCAGCCGAGTGGCTGATAACTGTGCTCAGGCCTGAGGCAATAAGGTCTTTAACTAGATTACCACTTGATTTTCTAAAACTAAGCGATACTGCAGAACAGGCATTAGATGAATATGCTTCGTATCTAGGGGTTGATAGTACACTTATAAGAAACTTGCTTAAGTTTATGCTTATTCGTTACATACTATTATTTAAAAACAGGGGATTTGAAGAATTTCTTCGAAGCACATTTACAGAAATTGTAGTAAAAGCATTTGAACAGTCAGCGACTAATTTGTCTTCTAGGTCTTCTTAGTCCAGCAAACTTCTCAATTTCAACAATACATAGCCTCATGAGTACTATTGACGCTACTGCTGATGCTGCCGCAAGACAGGTACTTGCAAGACCAACATAACAGAACGAGTAGAATCCTGTTATTGAGAATGCTTTGAAAAGTCTTGCTAGCAGAATGAAGGATATTGCAAGTGATATGAGTAGTAGTGTAGATATTATAATGAACATCTTTCGTGCAGATGCAAGCTCTCTTCTAATGTACATTCCTCGAAACGATAGTAATAATAGACCACCAACTATCTCGAGACCAGCAACCACGAGAGCAAGTATTGTTATTGAAAGTGGACCCTGAACAAACAGTGATACAAATGCTGCATCGGATAGTAGTCCCCTAGATACCGCTAGCTGTGCTACTCGGTAAGCATACTGTGTCGTTAGTACTGCTATGGTAATTGCAGATCCTAGACACAGGACACTGAGTCCTAACAAACTGCCTCCTAGGCGTGTGCTCGTTGGATAGTACGCCACGTGTCTAGATGTATATGTACTGTCTTATCCTTATCCTACAACTTTGACAAGATAATGCACGCTCGATGATCCTTGTCCTGAACTTGGGATCCTCCTTAATGTATACTGCATCTACGTTAAGCTTCTTCCCGCAGCAGGGACATAGTAGAAGCTTCGTATTCTTTCTAACTTCTTCAGGTATTGCTACATCCCCTATTAGAGACGACACGATTCTACGAAATATAGTCGTCACTACTGAACAAGATTGTTAACACGATTAATAACTTTCTCACACTTCGTAACCTCGAGAGATCATGAGCCTAGAAATACCGCCAGAGCTCAGACAGTACCTTGAAATAGTGCAGGAAGGAGGAGTACAGCACATAAAGTGCAAATGGCGAACAAGCAAAGGCACAGAATGTGGCTGCATGTTCTTCAGTCTTGAAGATGCTATAAGACATCTCGTGACACACGATCCTGAACGTCTAAGAAAATACTTAAGGTATCTAAAATCGAAGTAGTGCCATGACAAACGCGGAGATTCAGAAACTTAATCTAGATTCTCTAATAGAGAAAGTTCGGAAGATAGAGAACTTCGAAGTGGTAGGATACGAACAGGATCACATACTTGTTGCACCTGTTAAAGGAATAGTCAAAGTATCTGCAGACGACGAACTAAAGAAATTCTTAGGAGAAGCAAAGCGTAGACGCCCAAGAGGAAAACCAACACAGAAACAGATTCAGCTTCTAGAGCAGCTCGTTAGAAAACTTGTTGAAGAAAAAACTAAATTCAAAGTTACGTTCGAGGGAAAGGACATAATACTGAGATTCGATATTGATCACTTTGTAAAAATAACAGACAAGGACATTAAAGTAGCAGGATTTCAAAACGAAAACGATGGCGTACTAGGCATGATATACCCAATCTTGAGCAAGTACGGCAAGGTCTCGTTTTTGAGAGTAGTCAAGTAGAGGAGCTATTTTCTGTACTGGCCTAATATACCACGCAGCAATTTAGCTTATTCGAGATTGACAATGTTTCCAAGACTCATACTATGCGAAGAGCATCCAAGCGCAAGAGTTCAGCTCTCGACAGGTAGAGTACTTACATTATTCATAGAGCCTGACGGTACTAGACTTGA
>JAMOMD010000189.1 GCA_027068725.1 Thermoproteales archaeon
CAAGGACATATAGTTGCTTACTACCTAAGGGATACGTCCGTAGACTATGCAGAGAAGGAAAGGTAGAATGTTACCGTATTCGTTACAGACAGTCCGAAAACAAGTTCTACTATCTCGTAAATGTACTCGACTTACTAAAGTACTGTACTGAACATATTGACGAGGTTGAGAAAGCCGTCAACCGCTCGATAAAGAGAAAGTACAGAGAAATTCTACGCCGACAAATAATTGAAGAACGTTGCAGAACCTTGGTCGAGCATGGCGTCTACTCCTCAATCTACAAGTGCTTGCTAGATGAGGAGAGGGTTCTAAACGACAATTACTACAAGACAACACTAGAGAATGCGAAACGACTTGCCGAAGAATTGAAGACACTCTACGAGAGCATGAGCTTATATGACAAGCTGATGGTGCTTTGCCAACTATTTTCAAAATATGCAAAGCTCGACCCCTCACTCTACTTCTACAAGGAACAAATAATCAAGAAACTACTAGAAGAGTGTCCAGAAAAGCTAAAGGTGCAGTATCTTGTTGCTGACGGAGAGGATGACTACTATGACTTGTTCGAGATAACGCTCAACGCAGAAAAGAAACTACCCCTGCTCTCATACGTTGTGCATATTCCAGCACCGAGGGCAAGGGCGCTTGGAATTTATCGTAAGCTAAACGAGATGGTGTCAATAAGAAGACCAAGAGACCAATACAAGTATGGTTCGCCTCCAAATGGAATTTTAAAGGTAGTCTTTCCGCTGGAGTACATAATTGAGGAGTACAATAAACTGATCAATAGTAAAGCTTAAAAAGTTAATGTACTTGCCTCTTCGATGACTGAGTTTTTCGCTATCTGGAGTTTGGAGCAGGTACAGAAACATATCAATCTCATTCCTGAGCCTGAAGTTGGTGAAGCTATTCTTGTAATGTTAATGGCTAGGACAAAGATCGCGAAGGAACTTCTCGGCTTTAAGGTGAAGGACACTGTTCTTGCGCGTGACTACGTCATAAAGAAGGGAGAGAATCACGACTGGCGCAGTGAGCTATTTCAAATAATAAAGAGGTTCGCAGTCTGGAAGTATCTCGCAAACGAACTCTTCACAATAGAGAAAGAATA
>JAMOMD010000190.1 GCA_027068725.1 Thermoproteales archaeon
ATAATATGCTTGATCGAGCACAAGCTGAATGCAGCATTGACATACTTAGTGATGACCTTGGCTTGTGCACCTCTGTTTGCTTACAATAAGTATCCGGCAAAAGTGTTCAATGGAAACGTTGGCTCTTACGCACTTGGAGCATTCCTGGGGGTAGCAGCAGCCTGCTATGGAACGTATGTCGAGACTGTGCTTGCTGGCTTGCCATACATAATAAATGGCATGCTCATACTCTTCTCAACAAGGGGCAGAGTATTCTTTGGAGGTAGAGAACGTGCTAAGAGACCAATCTTCTGCTACTCAGGAAGACTAGTGCCAAACCTAGATCCTGATGCTCCTCTCACACTTGCGAGACTTGCAGTGCTGGCAGGATGTAGAGATGAGAAGTGCGTTGTCGAGAGCATACTGAAGATGTTCCTAGTGTGTGCCCTGCTCACGGTAGTGCTAATATTGGCCTTCACGTACCTGCGACTACACTAGCCATGAAGCTAAGAGACATCATAAAGTGTCTTGTAGCATCTTACCTTCTACTACTCGTGCTCATAGTAACGTTCGCGAAGGTGCGTGACCTAGTTCTAGACAATGTGCCTTGTGCACTTCTCAGAACAGGTCTCTACCTGATACTGCTCGTGGCGCTGATAGGCGCGTGGTCAGCACTGACCTACAGGATGTTTCGAGGAATTGAAAGAAGTGGCTTAAAAGAGTTTCAGACTCAGGAAGAGTTGAGGAGCCATGATGAGGAGAGCAGAACGCTGCAGATCATGGTCAAGGAGAGGAAGCCTCATACTTGAGGAGATACTCCTCATAGCAGTCTCAATAGCTGTCCTAGTTGCACTGATCTCAATAATTGGAGGACTCATAGGTGGGCTTAGCAAAGGAATAACATCCCTCAGGATAGACATAGGTCAAGCACTTGGCAACTTCACATCTAACATATGGAAGGTAATCTCAACGGCGCTTCACCTGAGGTAGTTGTGCAGCGCATAAAGAAGCTCCTGAGAGAGGTCACAGAGCTTGAGCACAGGATAGCGATCCTGTACACTAGGCTTGAGAAGAGGAGAAAACTGCTTGAGCAGCTGCAGGAGCTACTTGAGAGTCGTCTCGTGGAGAAAGAAGAGAGCACATATTAACCTAGGAGAGATATCGACATCGCGTGACTAAGTACATCTTCATAACAGGAGGCGTCCTGAGCAGCGTTGGCAAAGGAGTCATAACAGCATCCGTGGCAAAGATCCTCCAATCTCGTGGTTACAGAGTCACGACAATCAAGATTGACCCCTACTTCAATGTCGACGCAGGAACAATGAACCCATACCAGCATGGTGAAGTCTTTGTCACAGCTGACGGAGGTGAGACAGATCTCGACCTCGGACATTACGAGAGGTTCCTTGACGTTGACTTGACGAAGGATCACAACATTACTTCAGGAAAGATATACCTCAAGGTCATAATGGACGAACGTGCAGGAAAGTACCTTGGGCAGACTGTCCAGCTCATACCTCACGTTACTGATGAGATAAAGCGAAGCATACGAGAAGTTGTCAGGAAATCGAACGCAGAGATCGGAATCGTGGAGATTGGTGGAACAGTAGGCGACTATGAGGGACTTCCATTTCTTGAAGCTATCAGGCAGATGAGGCTAGAAGAAGGTTACGAGAACACGGTGTTCATACATGTTGCGCTGGTTCCTGTCATTGATACGACAGGTGAGCCCAAGACAAAGCCACTGCAGCACAGTGTGTTTGAGCTTAGGAGAATAGGCATTCAGCCTGACATAATCATTGCAAGAAGCAGATACTGGCTCGACGAGTCAATCAAGCAGAAGATAGCCTTGTTCACGAATGTTCCTGTTGAAGCAATATTCTCAGCACCTTACGTAGACACAATCTACAGGATACCCCTGGTTCTAGAGGAGGAAGGTCTCGGAGACTATCTTGTGAAGAGAATGAAGCTAGAGACCAGGAAGCCGGATTACGGAGAGTGGTGTAAGTTTGTTGAAGCACTAACAAGTCCACGAG
>JAMOMD010000191.1 GCA_027068725.1 Thermoproteales archaeon
ACAGACGACTTGATTGATCTACTTGCTATTGTTGGAACATATAGAGAATGTATTGATAAGATAATGGACATAATCAACAAACTGAATATAAACGTAACAATTGGTTCACCTATAGCATCCTCAATGGACGAAGCGAAAAGATTTCTAAATATGGTAGTCCAAGCAGTAAAATCGACATAACGTGAGTTGCGAAGTACTTAAGACAACACTGTCGCTCTGGGGCATAAGACTCGACGACGAATCAATAAACAGACTGTGTGAAAATTCGATAAAAGTCGAACTGAAGAAACAGGACACGTACACACTGAGACCAAGAACAATACTCCTAGTATCCTACGGCATAGTTGAGATAGAGGAAGCACTTTACGCGGCTGGTGATCTCCTTTACATAGACAGTGAGAAACGTCTAATCTGTGTATCGTCTAACTGCCAGATAATTGAAGTACCTGAAGATCTTGTATCTCAGGTATTTGATAGACAGACACTACAAAAAATAACTGACACACTAAGAGTTGTGAAATCTCGCGGGCTTGATGTTCCTGTCAAATACTTTATAAGAAAATTGCCTATTGAAGCTAGTCCAGAATTAACAATAAGTGATGCTGCAAAAATGATGGCAGAACATAATGTTAGCTCAATAGTTGTGGTAGATAGTGATAGAAAACCTATAGGAATAATAACAGATACTGATCTTAGAAAATTCCTAGCTCAGGGAGAGCCAATTAACAGAAAATTAAGTGAGGTAGCTCTAAAACCGGTCATAACAACGTTAGAGACAGAGAGTGTAAGTTCAACATTAGAAAGAATGTTAATGCAAGGTATTAAGCATATGATAGTAGTTAATAGTGAAGGCAAGAACGTCGGAATGGTAACACTGAGGGACCTATATGACGCGTTCACAGCTGTTCCAATAGCATTATTGAGAGATCTCCAGAAAGCTAACAAGATGGAAGAGATAACAATTGTATATAGCAGAATTTTACGACAGGTACTCAATATACTTACTAGGAGACGAGTAGACATTGTAGAATTCTCTAGAAACTTCACAATGGCAAAGCTCTTAACTATTGCAAAGCTTCTAAGCATTGTATGTGATAGTGCAGAGGATGTTGTAGTACTTGTAAGTCCACCGTTAGCAAGCTATGACTATGTGTTTGGTGAAGAATTCACACTCTACGTTATTGGGAAATCTGAGAAAGTTTTGAATGATGTAGCACTGAAACTCAGGACAGGTCTTTCAAAGCTACTTGATATAAGTGAGGTTGTGCGTGTTGAGAATCTGTCAATAGACGATGTTGTAAATATGCCTGAAGAGGATATTAGGTTTCTAGATATAGTACTACTCTCTAGACCAGTGTGGGGTAACGCTAAGATTATTGAAGAGAAGATAGACCTATCAAGTAATGAGCTCTTTGCAAGAATAATGAAAACGTATAGGGAATATGTACGCAGTATAGAACTTCCAGTAGATATCTTTGGAAGACTGAAGGTAAGACATATCAATTTATTTAGACAAGTAGTTGAACCAATGTCGAAAATGCTATCAATAATATTCTACATGGCTACAAGAGAAAGGCCTTCATTTAATATAAAGACGATAATTGATGTTCTCAAGAGAGCAGAGGTCCTAGAAAATGATCTGTTGTCATCTATTGAGGTTATGATCGAGGAAATTAAGCAGCTTGAGCTGAAGGTTGCTGTTAGGAACTATATAGATAAGGCAAGATTGAGTACTGAAGTTGACATAAGCGAGCTGTCCGAAGCAGAGCTATATCATGTGAAGTACTCGCTAGACCTACTTAGGACTTTGAAAGAGCGTGTACGCGACTTCTTAGGAAAGTACGCTGCTGTATGACGCTTACTCTTGGAATATTAACTAGAAATCCTAATAGTTGGGCCTCTAAAGAGCTTCAGAGAGCTTGCATTCAGGAAGGTATTAGCTATATTTTCTTTAAATTTAGTGATGTTACAGCAAAGATTTGTGGACCCTATGACGTTAAGGCGTACATTAGAGGAGTCGATATTAGATCATTAACTGATGTTGTTCTAGTTAGACCTATTGGTAAGTGCTCTCTCGAACAGGCAATCTTTAGGATTGATTTTCTTCATCTTCTGAAGGAGCTTGGTATTCGTGTAATTAATGATCCGAGATCTATCGAAATTGCAATTGACAAGTTCAGGACTTTGTACATGCTTGCCTTGAGAGGATTCAAGACTCCTCTGACTATTGTCATGGAGAACGAGTATAGAATATTTGATAGTTCTTGTGCTGATATTTTCAATAAGAGAGATATTGTTATTAAGCCTCTCTTTGGTTCTAGGGGATTCGGTATTGTTAGATTAAGATGTATTAAAGATGTTGAGGATTTAATTTGGAGGATAGGGTTCTACCTTACGTCTCTTGGGGCTGTTGTGTATATTCAGGAGTATCTTAGGAAAAGAGGAGTTGATTATAGATTGTTTGTAATTGGTGATAGAGTTGTCGCATCAATGATCAGAAGAGCGCCGCCTGGTCAGTGGAAGACAAATATTTCACGAGGTGGAAGACCTGTGCCAGTTAAGGTGAGTGAGAACCTTGCGGATGTTGCTATTAGGGCATGTGAAGTTATTGGTTGTGAGATTGCTGGGGTTGATGTAGTTGAGCTTGAGGGAGAGTACTATATTCTTGAGTTAAATACGCAGCCTGGCTGGAGAGGAATTCAGGAGGCTACGGGAGTCGATATCGCACGAGAAATTGTGAAGTATATTAAGGAAAGTGTAAAAAAGTGATGATGCAAGGCTCAGTCTAACAGTAGCACATGAACATTAATGTGAACGAGGAGGTTCTTGCAAAGATTGAGGATACGTTTGCTGAGGCTTTTCCAATGTACGTGTCCCGTGTTCTTATAACCGCAAGAGATAGATATTGGGCATATGTTGCGGGTACGCTTGCTACAGGATTTGCAACGTCAATAATAATGTGTCCCTGTGAGGCAGGAATAGAGGGCTTCGTAAGTCCAGATTCTACACCAGACAATAGACCAGGTGTTCTTGTCCAGTTCTGGCACAGTGACCTAGGTCTGCTCAAGCAGCAGCTCATTCTTAGATTAAGTCAAGTTGTCCTTACATGTCCTACAACTCGTGTTTTTGATGGGCTGCCTAAGGTAAAGAGGAAATTAACAGTAGGTACAACAATAGCCAAATTTGGAGACGGATTTGAGCGCCAGGTCGAGGCGTTTGGCAGAAAAATGTGGGCAATCCCCGTCATGGAAGGCGAGTTTCTCATAGAGGAGAAAGTTGGAGTAATGAAAGGCGTTGCAGGAGGCAATATCATAATTCTCGCAAGTGATCCTGACGAAGGTCTAAGAGCAGCAAAGAGTGCTGTACGAGCAATCAGGAAGTACGTGAGAAGAGTGATAATGCCCTTCCCTGGAGGAGTCTGCCGTGCAGGATCAAAACCTGGCTCTTTAAAGTATCCTAAAGTAAAGGCAACAACAAACCACCCATACTGCCCTACACTGAGAGACAAGGTGCCAGACACACGTGTTCCAGAGAATGTAAAATGCGTGTACGAGATCGTTATAAATGGACTAACACAGGAAGATGTCGCTAAAGCAATGGGTATTGCTGCAATAACAGCTGCTCAGTACAGATCTGTCATAAAAGTAACAGCAGGAAACTATGGTGGAAAACTAGGTCCCTACAAGATATTTCTAAAAGATGCAGTCAACAAAGTCATAGAATTATTGACAGAGAAGACTACGCAATAGAATAACATCTTCAATAGTATCAACATCATAGACCTGTCCACACAATTTAACATTTCTCCATCGAAAATCTACACCAAACACACACCTATCATACGTTACCACACTAATACCAGTAAACTTTCCATTCTCATCAACAAATGTGATACAGACATCAGGTTCAGCAGACAATGCAATATTAAACACTTGTCTAACAACATCTCTAGCAATAACTATATCACAGGGAAAGAATATTAGTGGCCTATCACGTGTAACATTAACTATCATACACATATCATAGCAAAGATCACGTCCAGTAGTTATTAAGAAGTCTATATTATTTTCTCTACAGAATCTTATTATACCGCTATGTCTAAGTGACGTAGCTACAATAATTCTTGAGCAGAACTCTTCAACAACATTTATCACATGTTCGATGATTGCTCTATCACAAATCCTTATAAGACACTTCTCGTGATTTCCAAATCGAGAACCTTTTCCACCTGCTAAGATAACCGCAAGCATTGCTCATAGAGTCTTCTTACTAAATCTACATTCTCCATTATGCTAGTACCAATTAAGAACCCTCTCACTTTACTTCTTACAGAAACAAATTTCTCTAGATCCCTCTCGTTTCGTATTCCACTCTCAGCAATTATGGGGCCATCATATTCAACTTCTCTAATTATGTTTACACATCTCTCAATATTTACGTCAAGTGTTGTTAGATCTCTAGCATTTACGCCAAGGATTGCCTCGCCTCGCGATAATGTGCTGACAATCTGTTTTGCATGCTCTATATTATCTACTTCAATAATAGCATCGATTCCTATCGATTTTGCGTAATCAAAGAATTCTATAGTATCCTTGCCGAGAACCTTAACTATTAGTAGAACTATGTCAGCACCTATGTTGTATGCTAAATCTATTTGCCATTTGTCGACTATGAAATCTTTCATAAGCACAGGTTTTCCTGATAGCTCCTTTATCTGCCTTAGAAATATGTATGATCCGAGAAACCATCGTGGTTCTGTTAATACTGAATATGCTGTAACGTATTGTAATGTATGTTTTACAAATTCTTCGCAGGATATTCTTAGGTTTATTATTTTACTTGGAGATGCTCTTTTGTACTCTGCAATAATGCTCCATTTTGAAGATTCCATTAGTTTTGCGCGAAGGCTAAGTAGAGGTACGTCTCTGTCTTCAGGTAGTTTAAACATTTTCTTCTCGTATTCTACTCTCTTCTTAGTGTAGTGCACAATCTCGTCTAGCAGAGACATTTTGTGATGCGTAATGATCTTTCTGGAAGCTTTAAATTTCCCTTAGGTCTCAGAACGTTGATACTAATGAACTTAATTGAGCACCTGCAGACAATTGCGGATAAGGCACGTAAGTATCTGGTGCTCATATCTGCGTACAATCCTGGTGTTCATCTCGGCTCGGCTCTCTCAGTCATAGAGATACTCACAGTCCTCTACGGCACTGGTAGAGTGAAGTTCCTAAATGGTGGTATTGATAGGAACTGGCTAATACTCAGCAAGGGTCACGCAGTCCATGCAATATACGCAATAGCTGCAGCAATGGGCTACTTGACGTGGAATGACCTCAGATCATCAGGAATGATAGGAAGCCCACTTCAGAACCATCCTGAAATAGGGGCACTTGGAATAGACGTTGCTACTGGCTCACTGGCACAGGGAATAAGCATTGGTGTAGGAATTGCACTAGGTCTACGTAAGCGAGGACTTGACAGGAGGGTCTACGTAATAGTTGGTGATGGAGAGCTAGATGAAGGTCAGGCATGGGAGGCATTCGCGACTGCTGCACACTATAACTTGACTAACTTCATACCTATAGTAGACCACAACAAGATTCAGCTCGATGGAGAGATTAGTAAGGTGAAGTCAAAGGGAGAGCTCAGGAAAAGATTCGAAGCTCTAGGGTACTCAGTCGTGGAGGTTGATGGTCACGATATTGCGTCTCTTCTAGCAGTTCTTGAAGATGTTGAACATAGTGGAAGAATGTCGGTCATAATTGCACATACTGTACGCGGCAAAGGTGTTCCACAGCTTGAGAATACGCCGAGACAGAGGATAACGAGAGAGGAAGCTCTCAAGTTATTAGAAGAGTGGAGAGTTAGTGAAGAGGTGCTGGCATGAGTCTCCTGTTGAGAAAGAAGTCTGAAGTTAGTGAACTAACACCACGTGATGCACTTGGTAAGGCCTTAGTTGATCTAGGAGAGGCCTATCCTGACATTATTGTTGTTACTGCAGATGTAGGAGAAGCAACAAGAGCAAGATACTTTGGGGACAGATTTCCTGATCGATACATAAACGTTGGAATTGCTGAGCAGGACATGATTGGTGTTGCTACTGGTCTCGCACTGACAGGTTTCCGAGTGTATGCTGTGGCATTCGCCATGTTCCTCATGAGAGCATGGGAACAGGTGCGAAACAGCGTAGTTAGAATGAATGTGCCAGTAAAGATCGTGGGCACACATGCAGGATTTAGCGATGCGTATGATGGCGCTAGCCATCAGTGTCTAGAAGATATAGCACTCATGCGTGTTCTGCCAAACATGACCGTAATTGTTCCAGCAGACGCACCTGAGGTCTATCAAGCAGTAATTGCCTCAGCAGAGCTAAAGACACCATGCTATATAAGGATTGGGAGAGACTACGTACAGAACATTACACATCAGCTAGACTATGAATTCGAGATTGGCAAAGCTGTCGTAATACAGGATGGGTCGGACGTTGCAATATTTACAACAGGTATGACGCTGCCAATAGCAAAGGAGGCTTGTGATATACTACGTGAGAGAGGCTACTATCCTGCACTGGTGCATTTCCATACTGTGAGTCCACTGGATGTTCATACTATAGAAAAGTATGCTAGAAAGACAGGAGCCATAGTTACTGTAGAGGAGCATCTAGTACGTGGAGGATTTGGATCAGCAGTTGCCGAGGTTGTGGTGCAAACATACTCCGTGCCAATGATCATGATTGGTGCACACTCTTTTGGAAGAAGTGCACGAAGTCCAAGAGAACTATATGACTACTTTGGAATAACTCCAGAAGACATTGCTGCACGTGCAGAAGAACTTGTGAGAGTTAGGAAAAGACGTTAGGTATATAGGATATCCGTCTGACGGTAGCCGAGCGTTAGTGACTACAGAATCTCTTCTGCTAAAGTATTTTCCATATAGGACATGGAGAAGGTTTCAGCGTGACATAGCCTACACAGTATACGAGGGACTTGTACAGGGGGACATTGTCCTAATTGAGGCACCAACAGGCATAGGAAAGACTAGTGCTGTCCTAGCTGGAGCACTAGCATATGCAGAGGAGACAGATTACAAGATCCTGTACTTAGTCAGAACAAAGAGCGAGGCACAAGCGCCTCTGAGAGAACTACATAGATTAAAGAAGAAGGATGTCTACGTACCATACGTAGTTATTAGAAGTAGACTTGACATGTGCTGTCATGTTGAATCTAAGAAAATGCCATATGAAGAATTTGTTGAAGAATGCAAATACCTGAGAAGTACAGGAAAATGTCAGTACTATATATCGGCTCAGAGGGCTGACATAGATCTTTACATAACAAAACTATTAGAGACAGACTTATCACCTTCGGAGATTGTTGATACTTTCTGTAGAGAAGGAGTATGTCCGTACGAAATTTCTAAAAGAATGCTAGAGAGAGCTAGACTTGCAGTGATGACTTATCACTACATATTTAGCGTGACGTTATCAGAGACGTTTGATATAGACTTATCGAAGGCTGTATTAGTAATCGATGAGGCGCATAATCTTCCACAAATAATTATTGATGCAAACTCCTTCACTATAAGTGAGCTAACGATAAAGGCTTGCATAAGTGAAGTAAAGAAATATATCACTAATGAAGATCTAAAGAATGATGTATTAAAGTTCCTTAAGGATATACTATCATACATGAAGAAGATAAAAGAGTCGAAGACTATAGAAGATATGGAGAGAAGCTACATACAGGTTGATGTTTCTGAAGTTCTTTCACTATTTGATAATATTAATGTTGTTAAAGATGCGTACATCGAGATAATAAGTAAGAAGCGTAGCCAAGGTGCAGCACTTCCATTTTCATACCTCGGAAGAGTCCTAGAGTTTCATAGAAGATTGACAAGTATTGGTTCTCAATTTGCAATATTTGTCAGTAGTAATGAAGGTATACTAGAGATTGTCTGTCGTTGTTTAGATCCAGCAATAATTAGTTCAAGAATATTCTCGAAGGTTGCGGGGGCCGTCCTGATGAGTGGTACGCTCCCACCAACTGACTATGTTAAAACTATGCTTGGTATAGAGAGGTTCACGCGTGAGCTTAGGATACCCTTTAGAGAGTATGTCAGTGAGGGACGAATTAGGGCTGTTATCTATCCTGGAATAACTACGCGATATGTTGAGAGAACAGAATCAATGTTCGAAAAGATTGGTACATTGCTATCAGCGATATATGATGCATTTGATTGTAGAAAGGCTATCTTGGCGGTATTTCCATCGTATTCTGTATTGAAGTCTGTTAGGAGGTATCTTAGGAGTGATATAAACTATATAATGGAATTGTCTTCGACAAGTGTGGAGTCTGTTCTCGAGAGATTAAGAGAAGATCCGCATACGTTAATCATGGCTGTTGCTGGAGGAAAGTTAATGGAAGGTGTCGAGTTTAAGATTGATAGTGAGAATATACTTGGAATGGTTATAATAGTTGGAGTACCTTATCCTGAGCCGAATGATTTTCTAAACATGTTTAAGGATATTGTAAGTACACGTGTAGGGTCTTCAGACTATGCTTGGGAACTTGTTTATCTGTGGAATGCTCTCATTAAAATAAAGCAGGCAATTGGAAGAGCAATAAGATCTGAGAAAGATATTGCGTATGTGTTGCTTATGGATAGGAGATTTTTAGATGCAAGAGTTCGAAAATCTATAGAAGATTATCTTGGAACTATAGAAGTTATACAGGACGAGGATAAGCTTCTTGAAGATATTGAGAATTTTGCTAAATCTAACTTTGCTGTCTAGCCTGTCCTTGTCCTTCTTGCGAAGCTTCTCCCGTCCTTGTAGGTGGCCTGAGCAGACTAGCCTCGGTCGTCTCCTCGGTCCTTGTTGGCTTCTGCTCAGTCGGTACCTGGTACTGCTGTGGCTGTGGTGGAGCCTGTATTGGTGGTCTAAGCAGTGGCTGCGGCTGTGTCTGCGGTGGCTGAGGCATCATGTGTGGCTGTGGTGGAGGTGGATAGTAGGGTGGCGGAGTCGGTGGAGCATATGTTGTTCGCTCTTCGAATGTTCTTATGATATTGTACTGTAGCACAATTACGACACATAGAAGAGCTACAATGACTATGTCTGCTGCTGTTCTTAGGAAAAACACGTAGTTTATGTATGACGTATTCAGGAGCGATAGTGAAAGTACTAGAAGGACTGCGGCTATAGCTGCTAAAGCAATGCCGAGCACTACTAGTCTCACATTGCTTCTCTGTCTAGGCAATGGTCTTGGTGGAACAACCATATCATTACACAGGTTTTAGAGACCTAATAAATATGTGTACCTGAGACTCTGGTTAAGCTAGAGTGATGACCCGTCCAACAGCTGATCGTTGATGAGCTTTCCTGCGGACTGACTATGGGAGAGCAGCAACTATATTATCAATATTCTCTATCTCAGACTCATCACCATGCTCCTGAAACGCCTCTCTATACCCCGCAAGTCTACACTTTCTCATCTCTTCCTTATCAGTAAACCCAAACTCAGGACAGTATCCATACACTATACATCTCGGCCCTGTCACATCTCTTATCTCTGGAAATACTTCAACAAGCTTCAGGTACATCTTTATTGCTATGTACCTCAGCTCTGCCTGTGCCCTTCTGCACATCCTGAGAGGAAGAAATACTTCAACAAGCTCTCTCAAGTTC
>JAMOMD010000192.1 GCA_027068725.1 Thermoproteales archaeon
AGTTATCGAGCATAACAACGTCATCTCCAATAACAATCACGGCTTACTTCTACAACACATCAACTAGCACAGAAAAAACTACTGCAATCACAATCTACGCTGTCAACGTCTCCTTGGCATCTAACGTTACAGTACTGGGCTGGGGCAACAACAGCGTTGAACTAGATGCCAGCACTTACAACCACTTCGTAGCAGACCAGATCAACATCTCATTCAGCGGTGCAGATATTGAGGTTTTAAATGCAGTTAGTGTGAGTAGTGTAAGTAGTGTTACGTACACTACCAACTGGATAAACTTAACTGCAAGCAACACTCCAGCAATTATAGATGCAGTACTAAGACCCGCAACCTCTGGAACAGTAACAATAATCGCTTACTTCCATAATACATCAACAGGAACTGTAAAGACATATACTATTCAATTAACATCTATTATCCAATCGGTGAACCCAAGTAATCTTGACTTCCTTTGCTATAACGCCACTACTGGTGCCAAGTATTATGAAGTCAAGTTTGTAACGACACCTCTAAGCTACAACACGGCTACGACACCAAACGTAATTGAGTACAATTACGATACAAGTTTCCAACTCGCAATCACGAACTATCAATCCTCTACAGCAGGTGTAGTTGTTAAGCTTAAAAACTTGGGGACAAATAGTGAGATAACAATAGGTTCTATACCCAAGGACGTACCTTATAAGACATTCACAGCTAGCAACCTTGCTCCCGGCAAGTATGCTGTACTTGTAGTAGGTAGTGGCAACCTCCCGGAGTGGAACCTCTCTAAGGATCCAACCCTTGTAACGAGTGCTCCACCACAAGTTATTGAGATTTACAACGCGTTCCCCACAATCAGCATATCCCTCAACAACAAGCAGCCTGTAGCTCTTGGAGACTTTGCTAGATTTACAATAACAATAACTGGTCTGGACAAGCAGACGAATGCCTCTATTACTGTAGAGGGACCATTCAGCACCCCACTTTCTGTTGAGGTTCCATACGGTAGTGGCAATGGAACTATCCACTACTTCGCTATAGATACTGACAACGGTACACTGTGGTACTGGAATGGCACCTCCTATACATTCAAGCGCTACAACGTACCAACTGCAGCTGGAACTTGGAAGATCACAGTTACTTGCAGAAACTCTAAGGAGTCCATGACTTTCCAGGTTGCAGATGTCTCTGTTTCGGCCAATGTTCCGTCAGTGGTATATCTTGGCAAGAAAGTAACAATTTCAGGTACAACCAACATTGCTGAGAGCGGCAGCATTTACGACAGTGTAAGCTATGGTATTCCAGTTAGAAACCACGTAAACGTTGTAATATACAACCCGGACGGAAAGCCCGTATTCTCTGATATCAACAGCACTTGGAACGGTGGCTCTAAGTGGCTTAACAACAGCACAGCTGACGAAATAAAGCAGAACATAACCAACGTGATAAACTACTACAACTCTCTTGGTGAATACGTTGTTGGTTACGATATTGTCTTGTGCAACGCTACTAATAGTAAACTCGTCGTAAAGACGATCAACAAGTACTTCCAGCCAGGGTCAGCAACTACAATAAATGTTTCAACATACACTAACTATGCTGCAAACTACAGGTACAACGCTAGCATCGTCTTCTATGTTGCCTACTCTGTGGATGTGAAATCTGATGGTACTTGGAAGGTCGTCAACTCGTTTGAGCCACATCTTACTTGGCAGACTGGATCTTACAAGCTGTGGGTTAACGCCATTACAATGCCAAGCCAGCAGGACAACGAGACATACTACATCACCGTAAAAGAGCCTACAATTACGGCGAAGGTCAACCCGTACTACGTAAGAGGTGAGAAGATTAAGATCACCGGCAGCAGTGGACTTGCAGCGGGAACTCCGATTTGCCTTAATGTAACTGGAGGTAACATGGGTGACTACCCGCTTCTGATAACTGACGTCAACAAGCCATATAGCAGGCCGGTAAATGCTGTCTACAACAATAAGACGTCTGTTCCATAT
>JAMOMD010000193.1 GCA_027068725.1 Thermoproteales archaeon
TAGAAGGGTAAGCTCTTTAACCATGTCACTACAAGCTCTCTGAGCATTGTCCATAGCAGTCATACGAGCAGCCTGTTCACTAACTGCGGTCTCAAGCATAGCTGCAAACACTTTGGTATTCACATATAATGGTAAGAGTTCTGCAAGTAGCTGCTCTTCATCAGGCTCGTAAAGATACACAAAACTGAGCTCCTTTTTCTCTTCCTGCTGAGCCTCGGGTGCCTCTTCTTTTTCAAAACTAATAGGTAAAAGCTTCTCTATTTTGGGAATCTGTTTTATAAGATTGACGAAGTATCCGTAAATTATGTAAGTCTCGTCCCACTCTTCAGCAAGAAATGCCATCATAGCGGATCTTGCAATCTTACGGGCATCCTGAATCAAAACCTTGCTCATCACATCTGTATAAGCCTCTCTTACAGGTGCCCTTCTAGCAAAGTATTGAGCTCCCTTACGCCCAACACAAATAAGTTCTACCTCTTTACCCTCCTTCTGGAGGCTTGCCATTAACTTTTCTGCTTCCCTTATAAGGTTTGCGTTAAACGCTCCACACAAGCCTCTATCAGCAGTAACTAAAATTATACCTACCTTCTTAACCTCTCTCACCTGTAATAATTCAACCTTACTTGGATCCACTGAACCAGAGGCTAAAAGATCAGATATAACCTCTTCAAACTTGTTACGATATGGACGAAAACCCTCAAGGCGCCCCTGAATAGAACGAAGCTTTGCAGAGGCGACCATGTTCATCGCCTTGGTTATCTGTCCTATCTTCTTGATTGCATCTATTTTCTTTCTAATATCCCTTAAACTTGGCATGTTCTTGCCTCCTCAGGTTTTAAAAAGCTATCCAGCTCTTTACGGAACAGGTACAGGCTCTATATTGTTGTTCTTCTTAAACAACTCGTTAAACTCTTTAAGTGCATTCGTCATCTTTTGCTCAAGCTCAGGACTAATTTCCTGTTTTTCTTTAATTTCTTTATAAATTTCTGGATACTTACTCTCTATAAATTCGTAAAGTTCTTTTTCGTATTGAGCAAGCACATCAATTGGCATCTCGTCAAGAAATCCTCTCGTTCCAGCAAAAAGAATACATACCTGCTTCTCTACTGGAAGTGGCTGATACTGAGGCTGCTTAAGAATTTCAACCAGCCTTGCTCCTCTGTGAAGAATTCTCTGAGTTGCCTTATCAAGCTCTGATCCAAACTGAGCAAATGCTGCAAGCTCTCTGTACTGTGCAAGCTCAAGCCTTAACCTTCCAGCAACCTGTTTCATTGCCTTAATCTGTGCAGCACCTCCAACTCGAGAAACTGAAAGTCCAACATTAATTGCTGGACGAATTCCAGCAAAGAACAAACCTGGCTCTAGGTAAACCTGTCCGTCCGTAATAGAGATAACATTTGTAGGAATATATGCAGACACGTCACCCTGCAAGGTCTCAACTATTGGAAGTGCAGTAAGAGACCCTGCACCGTACTTATCAGATAACTTTGCTGCTCTCTCAAGAAGTCTTGAGTGGTTGTAGAAGATGTCTCCTGGATATGCCTCACGACCAGGAGGTCTTCTCAAGAGAAGTGAAATTTCACGGTACTCTGCTGCCTGCTTAGACAAGTCATCGTATACTATAAGTGCGTGTCTTCCCGTGTCTCTAAAGTACTCTCCAATTGCACATCCAGAATAAGGTGCAATCCACTGAAGTGCTGCAGAGTCAGACGCACATGCAGCAACAACTGTGGTGTATTCCATTGCACCGTACCTTCTCAAGGTGTCAACGATACGGGCAACTGTTGACCTCTTCTGTCCAATTGCAACATATATACAATACACATCACTCTCTTTCTGAGCAAGAATTGCGTCTATTGCAATTGCTGTTTTTCCTGTCTGACGGTCACCAAGAATAAGCTCACGCTGTCCTCTTCCGATAGGAGTCATTGCGTCAATTGCCTTAAGCCCCGTATACATTGGCTCATGGACTGGCTTTCTCTGAATG
>JAMOMD010000194.1 GCA_027068725.1 Thermoproteales archaeon
GTAAAGAAGGGCTGATGATAGCTTGCCAATCTGAGTATTGATGACGCGCCTACCAACTGACCTCTCTTAACAACTACATTCTTAATGATGATACGACTCGCAGCTGATTATTGATGAGACCTCGATTGCTGATTACTTGACTCTTGCTAAGATGTGTAATCTTGGACTAACACAGTACCCGAACTTAATTGCTAGTTTAGTAACCATGGGGAGTTTTCTAAGCTGTTCATCTATGTTTCTGCACTGAGGCATCAGATAGACACGTTCAGGAGGAACGCTAAGTCTAGTAACTATGCGTTGCATTTCCTCAATATCTTTTTCGGATTCTATAACAAATTTAAGATAGAGAATAGGTCGAGTCTTTCTAGACAGTTCAATAAAGTCACTATGAACTTCACGTAATTTTTCAGGAACTCCACTATTTGATAACTTTGGTGATGCTACAATGATGTCTACGAGATCTTCGATGGGTCTTATGCTAAGTGTAGCATTTGTCTCTATCTGAACTTCAATATCTTGAACGAGTTCTCTCAGCTTAAGTAGCATTTTCCTAAGCTCATTAGCTTGGAGCAGTGGTTCTCCTCCTGTAATAACAAGAAGTTTAGAGAATCTCTTCAAGAGTCTAGAAAGCACGATCGCGGTCTTGTCAGAATCCCATACGAACCTTGGGGTTCTAGCATAAGTTGTGTCACACCAGGTACATGCTAAATTACATCCTGCAAGTCTAAGGAAGACTGCTGGTCTGCCTAGGAGAGGTCCTTCACCTTGTACAGAGATGAAGATCTCGCTTATCTTCAACATGTCCTGCACAGGACGTAGGGCTTGTCTATTTTTCCTCTATGAATTGCTGTACCAACTATGACACCATCAACATCTACATCACATAGCCTTACTATGTCTTCTACTCCACGTACTCCTCCCCCATAATACACCTCGCGTACTCCTAACTCACGTAATTGTCTCACAATCTTCCTGATCTCGTCAAGGGGGACTCCACTCTCTGTCCCAACAATGTCTAATCTAAGTACTAGCACAACATCAGGAATCGCGTCCTTCATCTCAAGCATCTTAATGACTAAGTGAGGCTCTCTGTAGGAGTCCGCTAACCTGACTTTGCTACCGTACATGTCGAGACTCATTACTCTTCCTCTAACAGCATCTAGCTCGGCACTGGTCAGGTACTCTGTGCCAATTACATACCTTATCTGTGCATCATCTCTCTCGTAAATGCCGACCTTACCAATATCGACTAGTAAGGAGATGCCAAGCATCTTTCCAAGATAGATCACGTCTCTTACCGTAACCTTACCCATCTCAATAGCATCGATATCAGCAATATACACAAGGTCGAATCCTCTATCCACAAGCCATCTCAGAACTCTCTCAGGGTCAGGAAGAGAGACTATGCACGACTCATAGAAGGGCTCGTACTGCTCTCTCTGTCCAGATACTGCATGGACAACATAGCCTCTCTTAATGTCAAGCACGGGAACTATCCTGATTGTTCGCATGCTTTTATCTCAAAATAAGGCCTCTCTCATATACATGCATTTCATTGGTATTGACGTTGGTGGAGCAAACATCAAGGTAGTAGTACTCGACGATAATGGTCGTGTAGTCAAGATCATTCGCGAGTACTTACCATTATGGAAAGTTGGTAAGACAGGTCTAGAGAAGAGAATGAGTGAGCTTGCCTATGAGTTATGTGATAATGAGTGTGCTGTTGCAGTATGTATGACTGCTGAGCTCTGTGATATCTATGAGAGCAAGAGTGAAGGCGTTAAACATGTTGTTGATACTATCTTAAGCTCCTTCAAGAATGCGTTAACTATCAGGTTCGTCACAGTCAACTACGAGCTCGTCGATCCTGAATATGCGAAAAACAGGCCACTTGAAGTTGCTGCAGCTAACTGGGCTGCATCTGCGTGGCTTGTGTCAAGATTATGCAAATCCTGTATATTTGCTGACATTGGGAGTAC
>JAMOMD010000195.1 GCA_027068725.1 Thermoproteales archaeon
TAATAGCAAGAATAGAGGAGGAGACTCGCGGCTATCCGAAGACTGACCTATACCTGCCAAGGAGACTAAGCATGAGACCACAGTACAAGCCAACGATCTAGGCTACGCAGAGCTTAACCATCCATGGCTCAATACCATGCTGTAATAGTCCAATCACGTCCATGTACAAGATCCTGAGCATGGACTTGTCCACCCTGACCCCTGTCAAGATTCTTCTCTTCTCAATAACTAGGCTAACCTTCCTATCATCTTCCTGAAGAATAACATCATCAACACACTGACAAGCCCTCTGCAAATCACTAATCGACACAAAATAGTGCGCGTATCCTAGTCCTGACACATCTCTCCTAGTCATAAGTATTCCAAGTGCTACAGCATCATCATTAACCTCGTCACGAGCAAGGACAAGACTAGCAAAGACGCCACTCAGGAGATCCTGAATACTGAGCTTCGAGACCTGTAGAACATAGTACACTGGCATGGTCGTGAACGTGCTATAGACTGGAACATCCTTAACATAGGCAGACAAGTGCTCTCCTCTGTACGTCACGATCCTGAAACTTATCTTAACATACCTTGACAGAGACTCAAGGTCAAGAAACGTGATTCTCTTCTCCTCTCTCCCAAGTTCAGGATCCTCACAGATGGTGGCTAGGTCTCTCCCAATTCTGAAGGTGAGACAGTCCAGAAAGTTACCGTACCTCGAGTACAGTATCTCCACGTTGTGCTGCTCCAAGATGTTTACGAAGGCATTGAACTCGTATATGGTCATGGTCAGGTCAAGCTTTCCCTGCCACTCCTCGTACCTGTACCCTAGCCTACAGGCAAGCTCAAGAAAGTCCCTAATGTCAAGCTTGGGGAACGGCACGTGGTGTCTCACTGCCTTCTCGAAGAGTCTCATCACATCCTGAAGCGATAGATCCCTCACGTTTGCCGTGACTTCACAAATCACGGGTCCTCAGCGCATGAGTGTAGAGCAATGATATTAAGTGTTTATCAGGAATCTCACACTATGCTGAATATAGAGGAGATCGTAAACTTCTACGTAGAGAAGGCAAACGACATAGCAAAACTGCTCGAGTCTGAGCCACAGCTAGTCGAGGTCCATGGAGACAAGATAGTGATCATTGGTGACCTCCACGGAGACTACGTAACACTCGAGAAGATACTACAGAAGTACAGCCCACCAGAGTGGAAACTAGTATTCCTAGGAGACTACGTAGATAGAGGAGAGTACCAGATCGAGACCTTGACACGAGTCCTCAAACTCAAGCTCGATCATCCTGAGCATGTTGTACTACTGAGAGGAAACCACGAGTCACCACTCATGAACTTCGAGTACGGATTCGTGTTCGAACTTCAGGAAAAGCTAGGACAGGGAAGAGACTACCTCATATACAACGTCATCCTGAGAAACGTCTTCGTTAACCTTCCATACGCAGCCCTAATAAATAACGAGATCCTAGCACTACACGGTGGACTAGCTAAAGGAATAGACAAGCCAGAAGACATCAAATCACTACCAAAAGGCGACGATGGACCAAGAGACAAAGTAGCATTCCAAATAGTATGGAACGACCCAGCTGACGACATCTACGGATTCGTACCAAACTACCTCAGAGGATGTGACGAAGGTGGACTATGCGTCTACTTCTGGGGACCAGACGTCACAGAGAGCTTCCTCACAAGAAACGGACTCAAACTAATACTCAGAGCACATGAGTACACTGAGCAAGGATACAAATGGAACCACAGAGAAAAAGTATTAACAATATTCTCATCCCGCGCAGGACCTTACAGATTTGTCAAGCCAAAGATAGCCAAAATAGAGAAAGGAGAATTAAAAATAGAGGAACCCTAAAAGAACGTGAGTGATGACAACTCCTGATACGGATAGAATGAAGATGCCGTCCCAGTCTGAGCGCGATATACAAAAACTATTTTAATTTGCAGATTGTGGATTACTGTTCTGTTCCTAT
>JAMOMD010000196.1 GCA_027068725.1 Thermoproteales archaeon
AAATTACTCTACCAGACTTGTCAAGACTCTTGAGTGTCCTCACGTTAACAGGCTCATAAAGATAGTAACTGTACGGATCATCCTCAACAATGTACAGGTCATACTTCTCAGCTATCTCGAGGACTTGCTTACGCTTCTCTAAGCTCATGGTTATTCCAGTCGGATTCTGACAAGTTGGAACAAGATACAGAAGTCTTGGACGCTTGCCCTCATCTATGAGCTTCCTGATCTTCTGCTCAAGCTCTTCTACGTCTATACCATCTTCCCTGAGCGTGACCGAGGTCACGTTGATCTGGAGCAAGTTCAGGATCTGGAGCATTGCTAAGTATGTTGGTCTCTCAACAATGACGTAGTCTCCAGGATTGAGCAGGGTCAGTGCTATTATGAATAGAGCTTCCTGACTACCAGCAGTGACTAGTATATTTTCTCCAGTTAATCCCGTTCCTGTTCCTCTGCGAATCATGAAGTTTGCAATTTCCTCACGGAGAGACCAGATGCCTTCTGTAGCTGCGTACTGTAGTGCAAACTTCCATTCCTGATCAAGGACTTCCTGTACAGCAGTCTTAATTTCACTGAGAGGAAATGTTGCTGGATCTGGTAGTCCACCTGCGAAAGATATGACATCTTTTCTACCTATGACCCGCAGTATTTCTCGAACAGCTGATGTCTCTACTAGTCTACACCTATCAGCAACTTTATGCGACACACGCTTCTATAGGTCATCTCGTATATAAGTATGAGCATGAGGCGATACGTATAAATAGCATAGCGCAGATGTGAGCGAGGGTCACTGAGAGACCTAATCTACAAGAGCAGACTCAAGCTTGGCATTTGCAGAACAGGACTTGAGGCAGTACTCGTTCTAGAGGATGGCTCAGTCTACGTTGGATGTGGCTTTGGTGCAAAGAAGACAGTTGTTGGAGAAGTCGTATTTACAACATCCATGGTTGGCTATCCTGAATCGCTCACAGACCCCAGCTATGCAGGGCAGATCCTGATAATTACACATCCACTAGTCGGCAACTATGGAGTTGCCTCAAGAAGCCTAGCTCTCCACGGTGTGCCTCTCCACTTCGAATCTGACAGAATTTGGGTAAGTGGACTTATCATACATGAGCTAACTGAGCCTAGTCACTGGTCATCAGTCATGAGCTTGGACGAGTGGCTTCGTAGTGAAGGCGTTCCAGGAATGTATAGAGTTGATACACGTGCACTAGTGAGAAAGATTAGAGAGAGAGGAGTAATGATGGGTGTACTCCACGTCTATGATCCCAGAGAGGAGGAGCCAGACATTGATAAACTAATGAAACTTCTCGAATCATCGCCAAGATACGATAACATTCCATTTGCCTACATGGTAGCTCCAAAACACGAGATAGTACATGAGCCAGATAGAGTCGAGTACACCATAGGTATAGTAGACTGCGGAGTCAAACTTGGAATAGTTAGAGAACTACTGAAGAGAAAATGTAGAGTAATCAGGTATCCACCAACAACTCCTCCAGAGAAAATAGTGCAGGAATGCGATGGAGTAGTAATAAGTAATGGACCAGGAAATCCAAGCATCCTGACGGACATAATAAACAACGTCAGGAAACTCATAGAGTACAGAATACCGATGCTCGGCATATGTCTCGGACATCAACTCATATCACTAGCACTAGGAGCAACAACATTCAAACTCAGATACGGACATAGAGGACCAAACAAGCCTGTACGTGATCTAGAGACAGGAAGATGCTACATAACAACACAGAACCACGGCTACGCAGTCAAACCTGAAGAAGCTGAATCAGCAGGCTTCAAAATATGGTTCATCAACGTTGATGATGGAACAGTTGAAGGACTAAAGCACAGAACATTACCAATAATAACAACACAATTCCACCCAGAAGCAAGCCCAGGACCACACGACACATCTTGGATATTTGACCTATTTCTGAAGCTAGTTAAGAAGATCTGA